>CAZPHR010000024.1:0-9121 GCA_964586475.1 uncultured Methanomicrobiaceae archaeon | reverse complement strand
GCTTAATGACCTTTAGCAGATCTGTTGCATAAACCTTTCCGATCAACTTGTGATCGCTGTCCAATATGACCACCACCTTGAACTCCTGAAGGAGCGGGATCAATACATCCACCGGCTCGTCGGGGTAGGCAGATGTAAAGGCCTCATCAATTCTGTTGGATACATGAATCTTGGTAGGAGACAGAGTGGAAGTTTTCTTGCTTCCGAGCGTGTCGGCTATTGCCTTTCGTGATATAGTACCAACCACAGAACCATTGTTGGTAACGATCAGCGGATCGGCGGCCTCATCCAGCATTTTATCGAGAGCCTCCGTTATCACAGCGGATTTTGCTATTGCAATCGGTTTTGACATTATATCTTTTATTAACAGATCATCATTCATCTGAAACACCTCCATCATAGGGTTCATTTTTATTCTTCAGTCTGTTCTCCACACGATCCTGCCACAAGGACAGGAGACGTATATTCCACTTTCACCGGTTCCCGGGGAGGGCTAATCCTCCCCCTGTGACAGAACCCTTACAAGGTCAAATTCTGTAATAACTCCCACTAAATTGGAATTTTCAATTACAGGAAGAGCTCCGACATTTTTCTCCAGCATCTGGTTTGCCGCATCCTTTATCGAAATATCGGGAGATGTCGTATAGAGATTATCAGACATAACCTCCCTGACAGATACGGACATTATGTCAGAGACATTTCCTGTAACCATTTTTTTAAACACACTGCCGTTTCCGACGTATTTCATAATATCCATCGCAGTGATGATGCCAAAGAGGACATCCTCACTAACGACAGGAAGTCTCCTGAACCTGTGTACTATCATCTCCTTTGCAACACTGGTAACCGTATTGTCAGGGGACGTAATGTAGGGGGAGGGAGTCATTACATCTTTTACCGTAAGATAATTGTCCTGCGAAATCAGGACCTTTAATACATCCCTCTCAGTAACAATCCCTTTTATAATCCCATCACAATCAAGTATCGGAATCCCGCCGCATTTTTTATCGACTATCAGTGCAGCAACATCCTGAATCCGGGAATTTTCCCTGACAGAAAGAACCTTCGGACTCATGATCTCGCGGACACTGTCGTTTAATGCTGCGATCATATTCCCCTTGTGCTTCTTGGATACCAGATTGAACTTCTCTCCTCCACCGATGAAATTGATAATGTCGCCGGCAGTCACAATTCCAAGGACCTTCCCGGTTCCGGAATCGGCTACAGGAAGTCTCCTGAAACCTTTATCCGCCATAGTTTCGACAGCACCAATGATGCTCATCCTTGGAGAGACGGTTATAACATCCACCGTTGAAATTTCTTCTACCAGATTATTTTTGTTGTTTTTGTTATTCCTGCCGTTTTTTTGCATTAAACCATCCTTTATTGAATAGGTGCACGAAACAAATACTCCGGGCACCTGTTATGAGAGATCATCAACTGATCCCGCATTTAGATTATTGATTATTCATACGATCTGCGGACAGGGAAAACACCCGGAGATAATGGGTGCAGAAGTCCGCAGAAACAGCATTTCATATATTCAGGTTTTTACGCCTTCATTTTATATCGGATGTCTGAGGGCTACAGCACCTAGTCCGTATCATCCCCCCTGCGGCATCTGGAACAGAGCATTCTCCCGTCATATAACTCAAGATCATCACTCATCGAACCGCAGGAATCACACATTCCGGTTGAAGAATCTTCGCTGACAGACTTCTCGTAATTGTTGTTTACCTTTATCAGTTCGGACATTATCTCATTCATCTCATTTGAGATCGAGAGAATATCCCTTACAGTAACAAGGCCTACGACCCTGTCTCCTTCAACTACGGGGAGTCTCCTCACCTTATTATTCACCATCATGTGAGTTGCATCGCCAACGGTCTTATCGACATCAATTGTGATCAACGGGGTGCTCATGATTTCACTTACACGAACTTCACTTGGTTTTTTATCCATTGCTACAAATTTACAGTTGATATCTACCTCCGTAACTATGCCTTTTGGCAGGTTGTTCTGCAATACTATACAGCTTCCGACTTCGTTGCGGCACATCTTCTCAGCTGCCTTCGCCACGGTGGCCTCGATACCGATGGTAATGGGATTATATCTCATCGCCTCCTTTATCGGAACACCGACCTCAAATCGGATAATGTCTAATCTTTTTTCACTCACATGACTCACCTCCATCACCGGCCGGAAAAACCCGTCCGGAGAGAGGGCCTACAAAGTAACCTATAGCCCTGTCCCTATAAAAGGATAATGACAAAGACATTTCATAAAAAACATTAAATATAGCAGGATATTATTCAACTGACCTTTCATACCTTGGAAACAAAATATATTTCCCAAAAGAGGACATGATATTAGTATATAATGTACAATATTAACAGTACATAATACAATATTTGCTGGAGTTAGTACAAAATGAGTTTTCTTGTCCGGACAAAACAAAAATTTTCCAGGCTTTTTAAAGGCCTTTTTAAGAAAAAACAGATGAGAATAGGAATATACGGGCCTCCAAATGCAGGAAAAACTACTCTTTCAAACAGAATTGTCAGAGACTGGACAGGTGATGCTGTCGGGCCTGTAAGTGAAATTCCCCATGAGACAAGGCGTGCAAGAAGAAAAGAAGGGGTTACAATATCAGACGAAGGCGGAAATTCAGTAACTATCGACATTGTTGATACTCCAGGTGTCACCACAAAGATAGACTATAAGGAATTTCTTGAATATGGAATAGACTCCGATGAAGCTGTAGTAAGAGCCAGGGAAGCGACCGAAGGGGTGGCGGAAGCGATGCACTGGCTGAGGGAGGACATTGACGGAGTAATATACATGCTCGATTCGACACAGGACCCGTTCGTTCAGGTAAATATAATGCTAATAGGCATTATCGAGAGCAGGGAACTGCCTGTAATAATTGTAGCCAATAAGACCGATCTTCCGGATGCTTCACCTTCAAGAATAAAGAGCGCCTTCCCGCAGCACCCTGTAATTTCAATATCAGGGCTTGAAGGAACGAATGTGGAAGAGCTCTATGAGAAAATGATCGAGTATTTTGGGTGAGTAAAAATGATACAGGGAGTTCAAATTGACCTGATCTCGGCAGACCGCCTGGAGAGACTTACTTCTCTTGAAAAAGTAAGGCTTATTCTCGAAAAGGTCATGGAGGGAAATGTAGTGGTTCTGGAAAAGGGCCTGAGCGCCGATGAACAGAGTCTGCTCATCGAAACCACAATGAGAGAGATCACACCCGACGGCTTTGCAGGAATCGAGATGGAAACCTATTCAGGCGGTTCATCAGAAAGCCACAAGGGAGGGGGTTTATTCGGAGGGATCTTCGGTAAGAAAGAGTCCCCGGGCCGGCTTACTGTAATCGGACCTGCCAACCAGATGAAAACACTGAAGAAGGACAAGGATCTCATCAGTGCATGGGTATCCTCAAGGTGATATCGGATAATGCCACACAAGTGTACTAAATGTGGAAGAGAGTTTAGGGACGGGACAACGGATATCCTTAAGGGATGTCCCAGTTGTGGCGGAAAGAAATTTCTCTACATCAAACCTGAAGAACTACACCGCGATATTCTTGATGAAAAGAATATTGAGGACATAATAGAAGAGAAAAAAGATTCCCTTCTTGAAGTCAGTAACACCAGGAACGACGAACCAATAGAGATCTATGACAGGATCGAAAGCATCAGGGTTCTAAGTCCCGGATCATACGAGCTTAATCTCGAAAAACTTTCCAAGAGCGACGAGATGGTCATGCAGATGGGCAAGGACGATAAATACATCGTCGACCTGATCTCAATGGGGAAAGTTGAGAAAGGAAAAAAGAAGAAAAAGAAATAAATTTTCTGAAAAATTACAATCTTATATTTTTGAACATTTAATATTTAAAAAAATTAATTGGTTATCTTACACGGATATATCTGTTCTTTGTTATACTATCACTTCCATAGGCATTGGTCACCGTAAGGGATACAGTGTATCTGTCTCTGACAGTGTACACGTGGGTTGGATTCTGATCTGTAGAAGTACCCCCGTCACCAAAGTCCCATAACCAGGAAGTGGGAGTGCCTGTCGAGAGATCCGTAAAGTACACTGTTAAAGGTCTGGAGCCATCAACAGGAGTACCTGAGAATTCTGCAACAGGTGGTGGTGGAGAAACCACCAGAATGAGATCTTCAACAGTCTTCTGGGAAGACCCGGCAGCATTGCTCACAGTCAGTGTCACGTCATAAGTACCCACATTGTTATATGTATAGGACGGGTTGTGGACCGTCGAGGTCCCGCCGTCACCAAAGTTCCATAACCAGGACGTCGGACCGCCCGTAGAGAGATCTGTAAACGTCACCGTAAGCGGGACCGTCCCATAGGTTTTATCCTGAGTGAAGTCTGCAATCGGAGGCGGTGTACAGAGCTCGTATATCGTACGGATCTGGTTGTCGTCGAGTGCGACAGTATAAAGCCGAACCTCATCCATCAGTCCGCGATAATAGAACGGATAGCCGGCATATTGCTGCCTGCCAATAGTCAGATCGTTGTTGTTTGTCTCGAGATACGAGGGGAGGCCGGATGTGAGGGTCGCAGCATATTCCCCGTTCACGTAGAGTTTTGCCGTGCCTGCATCAGTATCTGCTACAAAAGCAATGTGCTGCCACTCATCGTACTCATAATCAAAGCTGTTTGTAACGTAATCACGGAAGTACCCCGAATAGGTTTCGAATGTAAACTCCGAGGTCGATCCGTAGCGGCTGATGAAAAACTCATAATTATCCACATCTTCCTGACCCTTATCAATCAGAGACGTATAATTATCATAGCCTGAAGGCTCGGGAGGCTCAGGCATGAGCCATGCGGCATATGTAAGATAATTCGGTGCATCCAGCGTATCTGAATCGGGAACCAGTACATAGGTACTTGTACCGTCGAAATAGAGAGCCCCGTTACATGCGCCAGCCGACTCACGTATAACAGAACCATAGATTACTCCGTTGTTATTGTTTCCTGAAGAATCATAAGCTGTTGATCCCGAAGATTCATCAAATTTCCACCATGCGGCAGGAGTGAGTGATGTATTCACCACGATATACCCGGTTTTCTCCATCTCATCTGAACTATACAGATTCGAAGCATTAAGAATCACAGTGTACGTTCCGGGAGAAGAATATGTATGTACCGGATTTTGATCAGTAGAATTCTGACCATCACCAAAGTCCCATGACCAGGAAGTCGGGCCGCCTGTGGAGAGATCGGTAAAGGTGACAACCAGAGGTGCGTATCCGGCAGTGGGATCAGCACTAAAGTTGGCAACAGGAACATACGCGTTCACTGTTATATAACCGGCTTTTGTTTCAGTATCTGAACCCTCCGCATTTGAAACAGTGAGTGAGACATTATATATTCCCGGAGAAGTGTAGGTGTGCTCCGGGTTCTGCAGTGCTGAGGTTCCACTGTCACCGAAATCCCATAACCAGGAAGTGGGAGTTCCTGTCGAACTATCTGTGAAGGAGACGGAAAGAGGCACAAATCCTGATGTGACATTGGAAGTGAAGCCGGCAACAGGTCCGGGGCCGGGAGTAGCTGTTGGCGTTGCTGTAGCTGTTGAAGTAGGTGTCCCCGTAGCTGTCGAGGTAGAGGTTATTACAGCCTCACCGCTGCCTGCAATAATACTTCCCTGTCCACCCAGCGTGGAGATTATCAGGATCTGGTTATAATCGCTTTTATCGGGTATTTTGAGGGATTCCCCCAAATCCCAGGAATCCCAGTCACTTTCTGTATTTCCTCCCTGATCGATTATATCGATATCATCCGGATTATAATCCAGTCCGTCAACACGGACAATAAATTCTCCCCTTTTAAGAGAATCCCCCCCTGTATGATAGAGAAAGAGATCTGTATCATCTGTAGCCGGTATCATTGAGAGACTTGGAACTTCAACGGGGGTATCCTGACCAACAATAACCACGCTGACAATGGCGATGCCAACGACAACAAGTGAGATCATCAATACTACGCCAATAATCTCCGAAACAGCTCCGTTTCGATCGGTATCGGTTCCAGTAATTCCTTTTTTCTTCAAATGTTCCACCTTCAACCAGATTAATATTATAAGCAGATATTGAGAGACTTCCCCGGCAATTCAGTGCTATAAATATGTATATTCTACTCTTCACAGGAATTTAAATAGATTATGTCGTCCCTTTGTTGAGAAAATGAATTATTTAAAGCGTATATATCTATGATAAAGGCAACAATCAACCACCTGTGCAGATGATTCTTTAAATGTTTTACAAATTTTCAAAAGAATTAAAATGGCAGAGGAGGCGAGTTGGAATGACCTTAAAACAGACCGCCAGGCCCTATTTTATCATATATTGAATCGGTCAGAATGGATAATCCTCAGGATCGCTGATATATTCCTCGATATTTTTGAAGATAACATCACTGCTTCCACTCGGTACATAAAAACCATCCCTCGAAATGACAACTCCTTCAAAAATATCCCCGCTGAAGGTAACTCTCCCATTGGGAGCAAAAATTACGCCGGTGACAGGAACTCTCCAGAAATTGTTGAAAGTTATATCTCCCTCCTTTGAAACGATAACGATGTTTGTTCCATTTCTTGAGGTGTGGTACCACTGCTGTGTGATTGAATAATCTGATAAAGAATATATTTTTATTCCTTCCATAATATCCCCGCCTGACACATACCCGTGGGAAGAGTACCAGTCATCCGATTTTGCAGATGGAATTGGAATGTCTAAAAATGCAGGCATTGAAAATCCGGGTACAGATCCAACCTTAATACATTTGTCAAGAATGTTCTGTGGGTACCATCCAGGCGTGTGTATTGAACCGGTATAGTAGATGTATGCACCTGAGTCAATTGATGGAATCCATCCCAGTGTTAAATCACCATCAACATATATATCATCATGAACATCACCGCCTGTCAGTGTGAGGTCTCCGTTGACATGCGTTTCCCCGTAAATATGACCATTGTTAAAATCAAGGCTGCCGTTGGTATAGAGATTCCCGTAAATATTTGTATCCAGATAAACTAAGCCGTCTATGAAAGTGTCATTACTATACAACCTGCTTGCACCAGTCATTTCAAGGTCTCCGGCAATATAGATCAATTCCGGAAGGGTTGTAGAACCAAGATACTGACTGCCGGAAAGATCGACAGAGCCGTTAATGTAAACATTTGATACATATATTTTTGAATCTGCATTCAGGTCTGAAGATAAGAGATCTCCCATAATGATAATTGTCGACCCTTCACCTGTAATTGTGTTTCCTTTAAAATCCAGTTTGGTACCATAAACAAAGACACTCTCGTTTGTAATAAAATCCGAGAAATCGAATACAGTTACGTTCCTTGTGGTTGAGTTACAGCCTCCCTCATTGCATGAGGTCAGCCGGATCTTATAAACTCCTGCACTGCTGTATTTGTGTGTAGGATATCTTTCCGTAGAATTTGTGAAATCCCCAAAATCCCAGAACCATGAAGGAGGGTTGTTTGATGAAAGATCGGTAAATGGGAACAGCTGCGATATATACCCGGCAGCCGGATCGATTGTAAATGATGCAACAGGAAAAGGAGTGAACTGCTGTTTCCCAATAACCTGGATAACCGACGGGCTTTCAGAACCGGTATAAATAATCAGGACCTGTGTATCCGGTGTGCGAGGTATTGAACCATACAGCCTGTCCCCGGTTGAAAATGTACTCCAGTCATCTCCTTCCGGTGTTTTAAAATCATCAGTCCTGTCTACACCGTCGACCATAATCCGGGTTGTCTGCCTGTAGAGAGGATCTCCCCCATTATGTATCAGAACAACATTTGCTTCACGCTTTGCGAGATCAACGCTGAGTGAAGGGATTTCAGAAGGAGAAGGATTAGAAAGGAAAGTGATTGCAATAATTGCTATCCCGAGAGTAACAATGGAAGTTAAAAGCAGGGCGGCAATGAGTTCAGAGACGCCATCATCAGTGCCGGATAAGAATTCCAACGGGGAGTTATCTGCACTACAATCCCTTTCATTGGCTCTTCTTTTTTTTAGAGTGACAATTAAAGACATGAACACCAGACTCTTTAATCTCAGCTATAAGCCGCTGCAACTGACTGCAACGAAACAGTATAATTCACATATTGATACTGGATTTGGTCTAAACCGGTTATTGTGATTGTTTTATCAGCAGGTGAACTGACCGTTGCTCCAAGTTCTTTTAATATACTCCACCAGGCCTTTGCAGCTGAATTATCCCTCAGTGTTATTTCTATGGTAGGGTTATCTGAAACAGTCAGTTCATCTGTTTTTCCGGTCAGGACCGTATCAATACGAACAGGGCCCTCACCACTGATTAAATTTGTACCTGACTGAACCATGTCAATATTTATGATTTTGATTATTGCAGAATTGGAAGCAGGAATGAACCTGATGAGGGGAGCCACCCGGTTTACTGTTCCGTCACTCTGCTCAAGGAATACACCTCCCATCTGGTAGTAGTAGGTCTGCGGTATCCAGTATGAATTCGAGGCTTTGTACTGAACACTCACAATACCCTCATCAACGACAGTACCTTCAGTATTGTCATTTATTTCAATCCGTTCAGATTCATTTACAAGCGAGATAGTCCCTGACGATCCGAATGGCCTCATGAATATTAAAAAAAAGCCCTGACTATGGGTTGCTCCACCCTGAGAACCCAGTACCATTGAATTTGAGATTGTTATGTCAACCGGACCAACGCCCCCATCAGGATCATAATTAATCCATAACGAATCTGCAGTTATTTTATATTGTGTAAACCAGTTCTGGATGTCATCCATATGCTCAATCTCCTGCTGCCGGCCCTCCGCAGGAACACCATAAATTACCCATATTGAAAGAAATATCATGATTAAAGCAATGATCATGATAAATCCAATCACTTCTGAAAGACCTTCATTACTATTTTTGTCAAACATCATCCCAAAACCGATCACTTATTGTAATATTGTTTAAGCTTTTTATTCTTTTAGTCATCCCATATTGTTGGTCGGACCTATAAATTGTTAATCTGTCCCGGACAATATATAAGAACATGCAAATGCACAGAC
>CAZPHR010000023.1:6196-9239 GCA_964586475.1 uncultured Methanomicrobiaceae archaeon | reverse complement strand
AGAAATGCGTTCCGTTCAACACAGGGTGACTTACATAAGCGTAATCGATCTTGTGTTGAAGAGTGCACCTGCAAGCAGTCCGGAGATCATCATTGCAAACGATAGCGATGTGAGGATCAGGCCGGCGGTGGATGAATCGAATCCCTGTACGTATTCAAGATAAAACGGAAGCAGGTAATTGATTCCTGAGAAACTTAAAAAGACCAGGACCATTATCAGATTTGCAAGCAGGAAGTTTCTGTTCTGAAAAAGTCTTAGTTCAAGAAGCGGCTCGGGGACTTTCAGTTCGTTCCAGGAGAAATACGCGAGGGAGAAGACTGCAATTATCATAGTTGCAATTATTGCCGGAGATTCCTGCCCTTCCGATATTGCGAAAAGAAGGGATGCAAGGCCGACAAATATCAGAATCCCGCCTTTTTTGTCGAATCCGGAAAGATCACGATCTTTGCCTGTAATGGTGGAGGGGATGACCTTTGCACCGAGCAGAAGTGCGACGATTCCAATCGGCACATTTATGAAAAATATCCAGTGCCATGAGAGGTATTGCGTAAGCACACCGCCGACTGTCGGCCCGATTGCCATGCCGAGCGCAGCAACGGTCATTATTATCCCCATCGCCTTTCCCTTCATCTTCATCGGGATAAAGGCCGTAATCATCGCAGGGGCAATCGCGGTTATCATAGCACCACCGACTCCCTGGAAGACCCTTGATCCGACGAGAGATGCGAAGGAATTAAGGAGATCCGGGAGGAATCCGCAGGCAAACGATCCAACTGTAAAAACAACGAAGCCGGAGAGAAATATTCTTTTAAAACCAATTATATCTGATATTTTTCCGAATATCAGCACACATCCGGCCATCACGAGCAGGTATGCGGTCGCCACCCAGCTTACTGTGCTTGTTGAGATGTCGAATGACTCGGATATCGTCGGAAGAGCGATATTGACGATCGTCCCGTCGATTGAGGACATGAAAATTGCAAGTGATATTGCAAGAATTAAAAGCCCGTAGCCTTTACCGGATGAATTTTCCGGGGAATTTTTCATAATATAATTGTCCTGAGTAAATTAAAATAAATTTCTTATTGGTCGCTATACCCGCGCCTATGCCATTTTCAAAACTCCGGAGGATATTTCAATATTTTCAAAAAATCGTAAAATATCAGGGCCTTCCTTATGTGAACCAAATAAAAGATTCTGAAATACAATAAAACAGGAGGTGATTTGTGATTTCCGAAATGTCGATAAGAAAGTTATCTGATGATGAGTACCTGAGATTATCCCAGATGTTTAAGTACCGCAGAAGAGACAGGTAATATTCATTTTGAAACCACAGATTTTTTTTCGGCAGACTCCTGTGCAACTGACGGGGACCCTCTTATCGATCCGTTTCACGTTTTCTTCTCTTCCCTGTTCTGCACTTTCACGTCCTGCAGCACTCATTTATCATTTTCCTGGAAAATCTTTAATATGAGGCAGTTATTACTGCAGGATTGATCACGGAGGACCTGAATATGGAAAAAACTGTTATGAAGACATGCCAGAGCTGCGGAATGCCTATGGCAAAAGATGAAGATTTCGGAACCGAATATGATGGCTCATTTTCAAAAGAATACTGCATTTACTGTTATCAAAATGGAGAATTTACCGAACCGGAGGTCACAATTGATATTATGGCGGAGAAGGGCGGTGCGATAATGTCGCAGATGTATGATATCCCGCCGGAAAAGGCCGTGGAGTTCGCCAGGGAACAGCTTTCATGCCTTAAGAGATGGGCCGGAAGAGAGATACCGTCATGCGAAAGCTGCGGCATGCCTCTTGCAAATGATGAGGATTTCGGGACCGAAGCTGACGGTTCGAAGAGTTCCCGTTACTGCATCCACTGCTATATGGGCGGTTCATTCACCGAACCGGATCTAACAAAGGCAGAAGCTGTTGAAAAGTATGCTCCGATGATGGCTGAGCATCTCGGAATGCCTGTTGAGAGGGCAAAGGCAATGGTAAACCAGTATCTCTCAACGCTTCCGCGATGGCAGGATTAATCTCCTGTCGTATTTTTCAGAAAAATAGATTGTCGTATATTTGCAATATTTTTTATAGACAAAAGTGCGTTTATCTTCTATGGAGATTCCTGAGGATTATCTTGGATATACCTGTTCGATAATTAAGAGGCATTTTGAAGGCCCATTCTGCCAGAGCTGCGGAATGCCGATGAAATGTGAGGGGGATTTCGGGACCGAGGAGGATGGCTCGCCTTCGGCGGAATACTGCCGCTCCTGCTACTGGAAGGGTGAATTTGTTATGCCTACTCTTACCCTCGAGGAGATGAAGGAGATCTGTGCCGAGCGGATGGCAAAGAGCGGACTCGTTACATATGACGATGCCTGCAATATGATGTCACGCCTTCTTCCTACCCTGAAGCGCTGGAGACAGAACGGTAACTGAAATCACCATCTGAACTTTCTTTGTTTCTCCTCCATCTCCTCGGTTGTAAGAAGTTCATATGAATGGATCTCACCGTCCTCATCGAACTCGACGTCAAGTTTCAGACCTGCTCCGGTGTGCTGAAATTCTGCAGATGCGGGGTCAGCCCCTCTCTGGATATAACCCAGTTTTATAAGCTCTTTTTCCATTTCAGGAAACTTTTCCAGCGAGCATTTTTCAAACAGTTCTTCGGTTTTTTTCTTAACCTCTTCCCTGCCAAGATAAACATCCATGAACCGTCATTTCTCCCCACGGCATAAATTTCTTGCGCTGGTAACGGTTGTCCCCCGGCCTGAAAAGAGATGTATATCTTAGATGTAAATATCTCAGTATGAAAAAAGCAGATGAGGCAGAAGAGTATTTCAACAGCGGTCTGAATTGTGCACAGTCTGTCCTCATGGCCTTTGCCGGTGATCTTGGAGTTGATGCGGCGCACCTCGCGGTAGTTCTTGAGGATTCTCACCTGGAAATACCCCGTGATCACGGCCATCAGCGGCACCACCGCCAGGGTAATCAGCGTCAGCTGCCAGTTGAGGATGAACATCGCTACCGATACGAT
>CAZPHR010000023.1:4568-6186 GCA_964586475.1 uncultured Methanomicrobiaceae archaeon | reverse complement strand
GATGCTGAAACTTCCACGAGGAATGCAAGAGGACTCGGGAGTGGAAGGGCGACCGGGGATACCTGTGGTGCAGTCTCCGGTGGCGTGATGGCGATAAGCCTTTCTGTTAAGGACGAAGGGGATGCAGGAGCCGCGAAGAAAAAGACCTACGAGCTTACAAGAGAATTTAAAAAGCGATTTTCAAAAGAGGCGGGCTCACTTATGTGCAGGAATATTCTTGGTTATGATTTAAACGACCCGGAGGCAATGAAAGGCGTCCCCTCTGATAAGGTGCCAAGAGCAGTCTGCGGACGATATGTCCACACCGCCGCTGCCATTCTTGAGGATCTGCTGATTAAGTGAATTATAGACATACCCTTATTTCCAAGATTTTAAAAGTGTGATAGTCCTTCGGCAGGCAACCCTTGCACAAGTTCGCTTCGCGAACACGCCCTGACCTCAGGGCTTTGCGCTATGGTGATAAGACTGCCCTTTCGGGCAGCTTTCAATTGTTTTAATTGTTCATTCAGAAAAACGAATTTGTATTTTTTATATATTCTTGAAAATTTTCTCCCGGTCGAGGTAACCGAAGGGCTGTCGCCCTTTCGATACCGAAGGCGACCTGCGGTCACTACTTCATTTCATGAAATTCCGGCTTTAGGAATTGCACGGACGGGTAGCGTTCAGGCCGGCTATCGCAATTGCGAAGGTTCGCGAAGCGAACTGAGCCAGGGATGCCCCGCAGGGGCTTATGCCTATATGAAACTGAAAGAAGGATAATTAAAAAATATTATTTGAGGACGGCGCCCCTGTCTGCCTGTCCTACTGCCTTTGCGTAGCGTGCGAGAACTCCTTTCAGTTTCCTCTCCGGTGGGGTGTAGGCTTGTCTCCTCTTATCCATCTCATCCGGGCCGACCGCGAGATCGAGTCTTCTTTCGTGGAGATTTATCTCTATTGTATCGCCCTCCTGTACAAGCCCGATCGGGCCGCCTGCCATCGCTTCGGGCGCGACATGACCGATGCAGGGCCCTCTTGTGCCGCCGGAAAACCTTCCGTCAGTGATTAGTGCGACCTTTGTGTAACCGATCCCCATAAGTGCTGATGTCGGGGAGAGCATCTCAGGCATTCCCGGCCCGCCGATTGGGCCCTCGTTGCGGATGACAAGGACATCGCCTTCGTTAATCTTCCTGCCAAGTATTGCTTCCATCGCCTGCTTTTCGTTCTCAAAGACCCTGGCGGGTCCTCTGTGCACCCACATATCGTCGTTAACGGCCGAGCATTTGATGACCGCACCGTCCGGTGCAAGTGTGCCTTTCAGTATTCTCAGGCCTCCTGCCTCGTGGACAGGGGAACCTGTGGTTTTGATGACATCCCCGTTGATATAAGTCACATCTTCTGCAATTTCACTTACTGTTTTACCGGAGACGGTCAAAACATTGGAAAGAAGTGGGAGGAGCCTTGAGAATACTGCCGGAATCCCGCCTGCACGGTGGAGCGCCTGCATCGAGTGCGGCCCGCCCGGCTGCATTGAACATATATGAGGGATTTGTTCCCCGATTGCCGTGAATTCATCGAGACCGAATGGGATCTCAGCTTCTTCTGCGATTGCCATTAAGTGGAGGACGGTATTCGTCGATCC
>CAZPHR010000023.1:0-4516 GCA_964586475.1 uncultured Methanomicrobiaceae archaeon | reverse complement strand
GACAATGTCGCGGGGACGGATGTTCTTCCTGATGAGATCCAGCACTCTCTCGCCTGTTTCATATGCCAGTCTCATTTTCTCCGCATCCACTGCTGGAACAGCTGCACAACCCGGAAGCGACATGCCCATTGCCTCGGTCATGCAGGCCATGGTGTTTGCCGTGTATAACCCCTGGCAGCTCCCGCATCCCGGCATGGCTGCTTTTTCAAGCTCTGCCAGTTCATCATCGCTCATCTTTCCTGCGGCGACTTTACCTACGCCCTCGAATACATCGGTCAGTGAGATGTCACACCCGTGCAGGTGGCCGGGCAGCATGTTTCCGCCGGTGATAACAATTGCTGGAATGTTGCATCTTACCGCAGCCATGAGCATTCCGGGGACGATCTTGTCGCAGGTGCATATGCAGACAAGCCCGTCGAACCTGTGTGCCTGGATCATCAGTTCGACCGCGTCGGCTACATTTTCTCTTGAAGGCAGTGAATAGGTCATTCCCTCGTGACCCATTGCGATCCCGTCGCATATGCCTATGGTGTTAAATTCGAAGGCTGTACCGCCGCCGGCTGCAACACCTTCGCGGACACGCTCTCCGACCATTCTTAGGTGTAGATGTCCCGGAACAACTGAGTTCCATGAATTTGCGATTCCTATAAAGGGCTTTTCCATCTCCCCGTCTGAAATCCCCAGGGACCTGATCAGCGACCTGTTGGCCGCCCTTTCATAACCCGATTTTGCTTCGTCGCTCCGCATTTTAATCAATCATGTTTTGACAGGAGAGAAGAAATAAATTCGCGCCGGGGCTGGAAAAAGGCCGATCTGGTGCACCTTCAGGGTTCTGCACAATGATCTGATAGATATAAGCATTATTGTGATCCACCTGATTTAAGATGTGTACTGAAGAGGAGATTCTGAATTATATAGAATTAATAAGTGATGGAAATATTCATGAAAGACGGGCTGCTGTTGATTCTCTTGGGGGATGCGGGGAACAGGCTGCAGTTCTCCTTTGCAGGTTCCTCGAAGAGGCCTGCGACAATGATTCGATGTGGTACGCTGCATCCGCACTTGCAAAGATCGGGGTTGTAGCTGTAAACCCGCTTGCAGAACTCCTGAAGAACAGCCCTTCAAATGATGTAAAAAAATATTCCTCCGCTGCACTGGGTGCGATTGGTGAACCTTCAATCGACGTTCTTATAGAGTTGCTTTCGGGTGACGATAAGATTGTCCGCGGTTTCGCCTCGATGGCTCTTGTCCGCGTCGGTGAGCCTGCAGTCGGGCCGATAAAGGATCTAATTGACAATTCTGACGGAATCGTTGAGAGATGTGCAGTACTCACACTTCATAAAATGGGCTCTGCTGAACCGGATGCAGTAGAGAAGGTTTTGAGAACAGGTTAGTTTCTATCCTGATTTTTTATAATTTTTTAGATTTTAGCTATTTCAGGTGTTTTGAGGACTCGTAGTGCTTCAGTTCTGACTCAATTTTAAGCCCCTTTACGTATTTCATGAGCTCTTCGTGGTCTCTCTCGTGGTACATATGAGCCGAGACCGAAGTATGCGAATACCATCCCACTTGTGCCCCAAGCCTGTCGGCGATCATCTTCTGGAGATGAACAAGGGCATACATGTTCGCCCCGAGTGCAGATAGCATGTCATTCGACCTGAACTCGACATGCATATTCAGCAACCCGTCACGAACGAAGCACTGCATTCTCTGGAGGCAGGGGGGATTGTCGGACTGCGTATCTTTCACCGGGAACCAGGTTATGGCCTCTGCACGGCGGGAGTTGGGTTCGGTTTTGAGCTTTTCGACAATATATTCGATCTGGTTGATTCCCTTCCCGTCACCATCTCCGCGGATTTCAGAATCACCTGCAGGATAGTCGAAGAGGCGGTCATGGTATGTATATACGAATTCGTTCTCTGTCCCGTTTAAGAGGTCGTTTACATACTGCTTCATCGCCCCTTCGCCAAACATATTGAACGGGCTTATCATGTATTCCTCAAACGGGTTTTTCACGTGAATATTCAGGGGCTCGGGAAGTTCGATTGTCTTTTCGCCATCCTCTGTCACAAGATATTTCCCGTGCTTCAGTATGGTCTTAATCACCTCTTCATGTGCCTTACCCAGTGAAAATGCACGTACATTGAACATATAAAAACCCACTCCCTTTGATTAAAAGATATATTTGGTCGATCCTATTTCACACTGTCTGATTGAATCTTAACTGCATAATTAACAAATGGATTATACGGATGTCGATCGAATACTAGAATATGCAGGCCTCGCCGGAGATGGATGCCTATTTCAAATCCCTTCAGGAACAGCTGGAAACTGCAATTGAGGTTGCAGGACGGGCGCGTCTAAAGGGCATCGATCCGAAGACCGAAGTTGAGATCCCGATTGCAAACGACCTTGCCGACAGGGTGGAGGCGCTGCTCGATATTAAGGGAGTCGCAGCAAGGCTTCGTGAACTCGGCGAGACCATGTCCCGCGAGGAGGTTGCCTTAAAGATTGGCGACGATTTCATTGCAAAAAAGTTCGGTGAGGAGACGATCGAAGAGGTACTTGACCACGCGATCAGGACCTCGATGGCGCTCCTGACCGAAGGAGTTGTCGCGGCCCCTACCGAGGGTCTGGGCAAGATCAGCATTGGCAAAAACGACGACGGGACTGAATACTTAAAGATCTATTATGCCGGCCCAATCAGGAGTGCCGGAGGAACTGCCCAGGCTCTCTCCGTTCTTGTGGGCGATTATGTCAGAAAAGGCCTTGGGATGTCGGCCTTTGTCCCGAGGGACGAAGAGGTCGAAAGGTATGTGGAGGAGATAAAAAAATACAATAATATCGTGAGTCTCCAGTATCTCCCTCCGGATGACGACCTCAGGTATATTGTACGTAACTGCCCGGTATGCATAGAGGGTGAGCCGACCGAGAGAGTCGAGGTGTCCGGTTACAGGAACCTTGAGCGCATCGAGACGAATACGGTGAGAGGAGGTATGGCTCTTGTCGTTGCCGAGGGAATGGGGCTCAAGGCACCGAAGATCCAGAAGGTTGTCCGCAAGGTTAAGATGGAAGGCTGGGAGTGGCTTGACAAGCTTGTATCGGGCGGAGCTTCATCGTCCTCAGGAGATGAGGATGAGAAGGAGGGATTCTGCCTCAAGCCCAAGGACAAGTACATTAAGGACCTTATTGGCGGAAGGCCTGTATTTTCCTACCCTATGAAGGCCGGGGGATTCAGGTTGCGGTACGGCCGTTCGAGGAATACCGGATTTGCAGCTGCCGGCTTCAACCCTTCAACCCTTCACATACTTGGCGACTTCCTTGCAGTCGGCACACAGATGAAGGTCGAGCGGCCCGGAAAGGCTGCGGGTGTAGTTCCGGTGGATACAATCGAGGGCCCCACCGTCAGGCTCATGAACGGAGATGTTCTGAGGATCGATACTATTGAGGAAGCACTGAAGTACGGCCCGCAGGTTGAAAAGATCCTGGATGTTGGTGAGATGATGGTCTCATTCGGGGAGTTCCTGGAGAACAACCACAATCTTGTGCCACCTTCATACTGCCACGAATGGTGGATGCTCGAAGGGGGTGAGAGGCGGCCGGAGAACGGGATTGAGGCTGTTGAGATGGCAGTCTCGGGTGCATATCTTCACCCGGATTATACATATATGTGGGACGATCTCACCTGTGCGGATGTGCTGGAGCTTGCGGATGCCGTTTCAACCACCGGGGAGGTCCGGGACGGAGCACTTTATCTTCCTGGTGATTTCCCCTTAAAAGAGAATCTTGAGATTCTACTTCTCCCCCAAAAGGTGAGGGACGGCATGATTATTATCGAATCTCCTGTAGTATTTCTTGCATGCCTCGGGCTGACCATGGGGCTTGAGAAGAGGCAGAGCCGTTCCAGTCTTCCGGAATGTGCAAACGGCCTGGAGGCTGCTTCATACCTTTCAGGCCTGAGAATGCGTTCAAAGGCCGGGACAAGGATCGGAGGAAGAATGGGCCGGCCCGGAAAGTCCAAGGCACGCCTGATGAAACCTCCGCCACACGGTCTTTTTCCCGTAGGCGACGAGGGAGGCTCAAGGCGGTCGTTTCAGGAGGCTTCGAAGTCGAAGGAGAACCGGAAGGGCGGGACAATCAACGCCGAGATGGGGCTTCGCCGTTGTCCGTCCTGTAAAAAGATTACATTCAGGAATATCTGCGAATGCGGGACGCATACAGAATCGGAGTTCGTATGCCCGAAGTGCGGCCGGAATGTTGTCGACGGAAAATGCCCTGTCTGTGGTATGGAGGGAATCTGCAGTCAGCATGTCCAGATCGATGTGAAAGAGGAGTACGAGGCAGCTCTCAGGCATCTGGGTATGATCCGGGATATGGAGCCCAAACTGGTCAAGGGAGTAAAGGGCATGATGTCTAAGGAGAGATGTGCCGAACCGCTGGAGAAGGCTGTCCTCCGGGCGATAAACGATCTTTATGTCTTCAAGGACGGGACGATGCGTTATGATATGATCGACCT
>CAZPHR010000022.1:0-9368 GCA_964586475.1 uncultured Methanomicrobiaceae archaeon | reverse complement strand
ACACCAAGGAAGGCTGCAAAGGATGGCAGGAAACCTCCGGCGGTTGCAGGGAACGCAAGTGCCAGTTCAAGCGATGTCACACAATAGGTTACAAGATCACACAGGAATGCTGCAACAAAAACATTGGCGAAAAAGTTGACATTCAGCTTATCAAGACCCTTATACGCGTAGTAACCAACGAAAGGACCGACTATTGCCATCGAGAACATATTGGCGCCAAGTGTTGTCAGACCACCGTGTGCAAGGAAAAGCGACTGGAATAACAGAACGATAAAACCGAGCACCGCAGTAATCCACGGACCAAATGTTATCGCAGAGAGAGCGGTTCCTGTGGGATGTGAACAGCTACCGGTAACCGACGGCAGTTTAAGAGCTGACAGAACAAATATGAACCCTCCTGCGACCCCAAGAAGCGGAAGAACTTCACGGTTCTCATCCATAATTTTCTTAAGCTTATAAAAACCGTATATCAGGCATGGCAATGCCAGAATCCACCATATCTGCCACCACGGGCTGGGTAGAAAACCTTCCATAATATGCATATTTTATACCTCCACAAATTAAAATGACTAAACCCAAATATTTTGGATTTAACAAAATAATTTTAGAGTTATAACTATTTATTTTTAATTTATTACAAGTCATTAAGTTACAGAAAAATGGCTTAAAAAACACAAAATAATATTAATGCCCGGCAATAACTGATCTTAATGATTCCCGCAATAATTGTCGCAGGCACTCATAGCGGATGTGGAAAAACCACCATCTCTGGAGACCTGATGGCTGCGCTTGTAAAAAGAGGACTAACTGTCCAGCCATTTAAAATAGAACCGGAGTTCATTGATACAACCAACCATACGGCAATATGCGGGAGGTACTCAAGAAATCTGGACCCATACATGATGGGAAAAGAAGGGGTAATCGATACATTCTCCAGGGCCTGCAAAGGTGCCGACATTGCAGTTATTGAAGGTGTCATGGGCCTTTATGACGGACTTGACGGGGAAGACACAGGAAGCACGGCTCATGTCTCAAACCTTCTGGGAGCACCGGTAGTACTCATTGCTGATGCAAAAGGAAGTTCAAGAAGCATCAACGCGGTTGTAAAGGGATTTGAATCGTTTGACAGGGAAGTAAATATCACCGGTGTCATATTCAACAATATCGGAAGCGAAAGACATCGCAGGATGATCGAATGCTCTATTGTTAAGAAAGCGTACGGATGGATACCATACGAGAAAGACAAAACAGTTGAAAGCCGTCACCTTGGAATTCAGATGGCATACGAAACAAGCGCAATCTCAGAATTCGCAGGAGTCATGGAGGACAATTGCGAAATAGATGCAATTCTGGAGGATGCCGGGAGCAGTATCAATAATAAAAATTCAGTATTAGCTGAGAAAGCTAAAGCAAAAGAAAATTCAATCAAAATAGGTATTGCTCATGATATTGCATTCAACTTTTATTATTCAGACAATCTGGATACATTAAGAAGGTATGGTGCGGAACTTGTCTTTTTCAGCCCCCTGTCCGACAGAATGCCCAAAGTGGATGCGCTTTATCTTGGCGGAGGTTATCCCGAACTTTTCGGAGAGCAGCTTGAAAGATCAAAATGCAGGGATGATATCAAAAGGGCAGCAGATTCCGGACTGCCTGTATATGCAGAATGCGGCGGACTTACATACCTTACCGAAAGAATAGAGATCGACAATAAAAAGTCAAAAATGTGCGGGCTTATTCCGGCAGAGACCATAAAGATGGACAGTTTTCAGGCTCTGGGTTATATAGATGCAGAATGCACTGCGGGAGGATGTATAATCCCCAAAAATACCTGTTTCAGGGGCCATGAGTTTCATTATACAAAACTCACAGGACTTGGAGATGTTAAATTTGCATTGAAACTTAGAAGAGGGAAAGGGATTGAAGATGGAAAAGACGGGATCTATATCAACAATATTATTGCAGGATACACTCATGCCTATTTTACTGAAAAATTCGCAAAAGGTTTGACCGATAATATACTCCTCGAAAAAAAGGCTTCTACCATCTAATATATAAACCTGAAAAGGGCAAATTTAAGCAGGAAACATGATCTCGAAAAAGATCCTTGAAGACAGTGAGACATTCTCACTAATAATTCAACTGACAGATATTGCCACTGCGGCACATGAGCGGGGCGACTTTCAAACAAGGGACAAGGCACTTGAAGAGATAAAAGAGATCAGAAGGCAGCTCCTTGGCCAGAAGGTCGAAAGCAGTCATGATAAAGAACAGAATCAGGAATGAAAAATAATCCTTTTTGGGAATATTAATTGTGTTTTTGATTAAAGATCAAAGCTTCCATAACTTCCGCCTCCACCGGGATGAAGCGTGATCTCTCCTTTTCTAAATTTAATTATCGCTCCGGCTATCCTTTCATCAACAGATGAGAGCATCTCGTATGGGAGGTCGATTAAAATCGCAATCTCATTACCCAGAGTATCGATAAATGACCAGTATAATTCCATACATTTCTTTGTACATGGGGATGATGTACCCAGAGTCTTCTGAATAATCTCACCAAGAGGAACAATATGACAATATGGAGGTCTCTCTTCATATTGCAGACCTCCTTTACTGTGACTGATGGCCCTGTCACGCACACCCATCTTGATGCTGCCGCCGTCATGAGGACACTTCCAGGAATATTTTTCCGCCTCTGATACTGAATATTGCGTGTAACACCGTGTACATGCGGTCCGGTTATATTTTCCTTCCTCCGGGAAAAAACCCGCGTTCAACATAATCTTTCCCCCCATGACCGCTTCAAGGACTGATTTAACGTTCAGATCCTTTATCTCAAGCCTGTTGAACTCCCGCCCTAGTTTATGGAGCTGCGGGCTGTGGGCATCTGAATTCGAGAGGAAAGGTATACCGGAAAGCTCCGAAATACGTTCTCCATATGAAGTATCCGCACTCAGACCAAGTTCAAGGAAGTCAACACCTTCATCTCCATAGCAGTCGTGGAGTGAATCAAACCTGCCATAAAGACCGGTCCACGGAGTGAATGCATGAGCGGGGCCGATATATGCTCCTGCATTATGAACAATTTCTGCAATCCCTTCGCCACCGAGATTCACATGAGGGCGGCCGTCCTTGTCCATATTCTTACTGAAGGGCCTCAGTTCATCAGCAATAATTTCAGCCTGTTCAAAATTCTCCATAAGAATCAGGTGGTGAACCCTTCCTTCGGCCTGGACTTCAGCCGTAGGAACAACAGTTACATCCTGATCGTCCTGAATATAATCAGTCCACATCTTCCTCCACACCGGGTGGAGTGCATCACCGGAACCAAGAATTTCCAGCCCTTTTACCGCACAGGAATTAAGAAGATTTTCAGGAGTTGTATTCTTTGATGAAGCCATCGAGAAAAGAGAGTGAATATGTAAATCCGCATTGCAGATCATAATATTACCCGATATAGCTCAGTTCCTCTTCAGTCTTTGATTGGTCCAGGGATTTCAGCCTTTCCAAAAAGACCTCCATCTCAACGGCCCTTTCCTGAAGTTTGGTAGAATCAACATCTATACCGATCATCTTCGATAAAACTTCAAGAAGACTGTTGGAACTTTTGGGATCGACGATATAGCCTGACGTCTCTCCCATAAGACATATACCTTCGATACCACGGTTTGCACCAAGACCGAGAAGAAGTCCGGAAGCCCCTATAATGCCTCCACCAGGTTCATCCTGGGCAAAGACTGCTCCCGCACCTGTAACATCATCCTTAAGTTTTTCATCATTCACGGCAGCAAGTACACGAATATCCTGGATTAGATGACCGACACCGTATCCTCCAAGAGTATAGATTCTCTTTACACCCATTTTCTCAGCAATGTCAAGGTAGGTGTCGGCAAGAATATAATGCCCCTCTGCAGATCCGCTCTGAAAGTCGCCGATGAGAAACATTATGCTTCTTTCACCGTCACAGTACCTGTAGATCTCATTTTTAGGCAGATGTGCTACTCCGTTTTCGTCAATGAGAACCTGGGGAGGGAAAAAAATCGATCTAATCTCTGCAATCTTCTCTGCACCCAGCTCCTCCATAATATGTTCAGCTGCAAGTTTCCCAACCTGACCTACACCGGGAAGCCCCTCTATCATTATTTCACAGGAAAAGTCTTCAGAATCCTTTCCAAAAAAGTCTACAGAGATCTCTTCAATCATTTTTCATCTCCCGCCTGTATCTTCCATAACTGTCCTGTGGAGAGTACCGGGGAGGATGAGCATTACAGGTACTGTTTCCACAGACAGGACAAATAGATAAGAGTGTATAACGCCCGTCATGCGGGCATTTTCTGATTTTTTTGCTCATCAGTTCTTTCCGGATTTTTGTTTCCGGACAAATTCACCGTAGCCGTCAGCTCTTTCCACAACCCCTATGGCAGCCGTGGCAACTTTATTGATGGCCTTTTCAGCAGACTTATAATCAGGAGCTGTCACCTTCACCCTGTATTTGGGAGCACCGACGTAGAAGAGTTCAATTTCGACATCCTCAACCTTGGGTTGTGCACTCCTGAGAGCTCTGCGAATAACATTTACCCCGTCAGGTTTATTGGAGGTCAGAATTAATGTGCCTGAAATTGTAACCTTGGGAAGTTTTACATTTTCATTGGCAATTGACACCAGTGAATCCGATACCTTCTTTTCCAGACTAAGTTTCTTTAGTGTGGCTTCTTCATCAGTCAGAATATCTTCAAAGACGGGAAACAGGGCCCCATATTCTCTATAGAAGATCTTCTCGATCTCGTCTCCGGGAAAACCGCTAGCTTCGGATATGAATTCGATCCATTTCCTTGCTTTCTGTTCGTTTTTCCATTCATTGATCTTTTCTTTCCGCTGATGATCATTGACATCCTTTAAAGAGAGATCAATATGCCCACGGCTGGTATTGACATGAAGAACTTTACAGACAACCTTCTGTCCTTCCCTTACAAAATCACGGATATGCTTAATCCAGCCACGTGCAACCTCTGCAATAGGGATAAGACCTTCGTGGTTATTGTACTCATCCAGAGTGACAAATGCAACAAAATCCTTGACATTTGTCACTGTGCATACTACAAGTTCCCCTTCGTCCGGCCACTCTCTCTCGTACATATGAATTATTACTCGTTAGCGGCAATAATGTCTGCCTTGATTTCCGCATTGCCGCCGCTCGGTTCAGCCAGAACCTTGCCGCAGACAACACAGTTGACTACAGTGCTGGCTCTCTGGAAGATTACCTGCTCGTTCTCACAATCCGGACACTTTACTGTATAAAACTTCGTCCTGTTTTCTCTGTTTACTCTGACCATTTAATTCACTCCGTAAGTTCAAATTTACCTGCTTTAACACCGGATCTAAGGTGAGCCTTACCGCACTTTGAGCACCTGTATCTTACATTGATTCTCTTTGTCGGTTTATCTCCACCAGGAACCTTGGAGAATTTCCCCATGTTGCCTACCTTACTTCTGCGTGCTTTCTGTCGATCGATCCAATGCAGGTGAAGATCACGGCCTTTCTTAACTTTCTCGACCTCGTGAACTTCGTGTGTTCTGCAATACGGACAATATGTCTTGAACTTCGTTGGCATTTTCATAAAATCTCAAGCCCCTTATACTGGAATATTCATCCGGATCAAAAAGACCCGGCGATCCCGGAAATCAGGTAATGATTTACCGATTAAATCTCATTATTATTTGCCAACCCTAATATTTAAGGCTATGTTGCGACTGAATAAAACTGACGCATTTTTTTCCGGCAGCATAACAATATCTTCTCTCGAGAGTGTATAGATCCTTCCGTCAAGCCCCATAAAAGAATCGATATCTTCGGAAAGATAAACGGGCTTATATTCCGGAGATTCATCCTCTGAATCGGACACATCATCTAAAACAGGTTCCTTTTCTGAAGAGATACCTTCTTCAGCCAGGGAAGGGGGAGCAAACTCGTCTGCAGTTAATGGAACAGAAACAGTCTGCATTTCAGGCTCTATCATGAGGTTTCTGCATTTTTTAACAGATTTTAAGATCTCCTCATACATCTCCCTCTCTGCCGGAAGCATTCTTTTCATCTCCTCTTTCGCCGTTTTTCCGCCCTGAACCGTTACCAGCGCAAGTTTGATAATTTTGTTAAGGCGGAGAGAAGAGATGTCCTGAAGGGTTGAAACAACACTTTCTATCTCGTCTATCAGTTCGCTCCCGCGCCGGGTCATGAAATGATCAATCGATTTTGCCTCGGAATAAAGATCCTGGAGATACTATGCTGAGTCTGTAAAGGTCTCAGAACTGATCTCTGCGAGTCTGCCGCTTTCTCTTTCTTCAAGGATAATTAATCGAAGATAATCCAGATCCATATCTATCTCACACTGCCCGCATACCTTGCTGCACCTCTTGCGCAAAGAAATATTGCAAGGGCTTCCGGTACATTATTTATTCCTTTTTCAAGCGAATATTTGTTTCCAAGAACAGGCATCGTCAGGCTGAATGCCAGATCAATCCTTACTGGTGATTCCCCAAACACAACTGCATCGACAAGTGGATCAAAGCTTTCAAGATCGCGAACCGTCAGGGGCACGACCCTGAATCCGCTGCCGCCGTGAAGTGACCCCGGCATCCTAATCAGTCTCTTAATATCGGTCGTTACAGGTTCATCGGTCAGTGCTGCTTTCTCTCTTATCTTACCGGCAATAGGGCTATCTTCCTGTTCCAGAACCTTCTTAAGGGTCCCTGTTACCGGCACATCCTTTTTTGTACTTTTAACCTTTCTGGAAGTCTCCTTCAATGAATCGACAAAAGACCCGGCTGAAGGATCTCCCACACCTCTTATGGATCCAACCGCATTAACGGCAGATTCCCTGTCGGTTTTCATAAGTTCGTCAAGATATTCGGCAACTGCAGATCTGTATCTTGCAGACCAGCCTGAATCACGCCCTTTGCCAAGCATAAATTCAGGATCTATCCCTATACCACAGACATAATCGACAAGTTCACGCCTCTCCGGACTGCTCCACTGCCGGGTTTCAAGGTTACGGACGTGTATATGATATCCACGGCCCCCGGAGAAAACTATGCTGACGTCCCGATCAATAAACCCAAGCTCCCCGGTCAGCATATCCAGCAATTTATAGGTCTCTTCCTTTACCCGTTCGAGCATTACGTCATACGCGCCTCTCATAATGTGATCCGCATCAAGATCAAATATCAGATCCGCACCTGACCACACCTTCTCCGGCATTGTAGAAGCTGAAGGGAGTTTGTAATAGGCTGTTGAGTGGTAGGCATGCCTTGGCACCATGGAGCGCATATAGGTCTCAATCTCATTCTTCGAGCCGAAACCGATGTGCCTTTTCATCCGCACCTCGCCAGATGGATCAAAAAAAATAAATCCCCACTCACGCTGCTCTATTGCAGGAGGCATCATGAAAGTGGCGGTCCTGTAATACTCCTCCAAACGTTTTTTCAGGTACTCGAAGGTTGCAGCATCCATTATAATTCCTTAACCATATATGGACCGGCTCTATGGTATCCCTTTTTCCTGTAATAAGGTCTGACACCGATTCCACTCATGATCCCAACACTTCCGTATCCTGATTCTACGGCAATTCTTTCAGCCTCTTTCAAAAGACTGTCTCCAAAATTTCTGTGTTGCCATTCCCCCGGACCGGCTCTTTCAGATATAGGAACAACCGAACCGTAGACATGCAGTTCCCTTACAAGAGCCGAGTCTGAAATTTCATCCCGCCAGGGATCGTATGGGAATCTAAGGCGTATAAAGCCTACAAGAGACTCTCCTGAAATATACCTGATGAAAAATTCATCACCACCACAGCATTTGTAACGGATTACATCAATTTCAGGAGGCTCACTGATGACATTTCTTCCGGCCTCACTGCACCTTATGCACCCGCACCTGCCCCCCGAACTCTCAAGCCTTTCCTTTGCCAGCTGACGGAAATTGCTGAAATGCGATCCACGCACTATAAGTTTTGCAGGGATATCCCTCTGAATCCTCTGAAGTCTGACATAAGGCGGAAGACGGGATTTTCCATAGGCCACAAGATCAATGAGCTCATCTTCATCATAGACATCATAATCGCCTGACATCCAAAGCTCTTCGATCTCTGAACCGGGTGTAACAAGAGTGGGATATATTTTCAGAAAATCAGGACAGAACCTCTCATCCGAAAAAAGAAGATCAAACATCCGCTTGTCGTCTTCAACCGTCGCCGAGGGCAGATTGGGCATGACATGAAAACCAACCTTCAGGCCCGCGTCCCTAAGAAGACGATTTGCCTCTTCTGTTGCCTCAACACCATGCCCGCGCCTGTTAAACTCAAGAATTGAATTGTCAAGCTGCTGAACTCCGAGTTCAACCTTTGTTACACCAAGCCTGAGCATGTCGTCGATATGCTCTTTTCCGCACCAGTCGGGCCTTGTTTCAAATGTAGCAGCAATACACCTTACCTTTGCGGTTTCATTCTGCAGGGATAATTCTTCAAAATTATTAATATCGCCCCGATTTTCGCCGCCGTACTCATTCATCGCCCTTATACAGGACCTCATAAACCAGTCCCTGTATTCAGGATCACGTGCCGTTATGGTTCCGCCCATAACAATGAGTTCGGCCTTATCGACATGATGACCGAGTTCCTCAAACTGCCTAAGCCTTGCCTGAACCTGGGTGTAAGGATCATATTCATGCTGCCGGGCGCGTAATGCTGCAGGCTCTTCACCGGTATAACTCTGTGGAGAACCAAAAGGATGGTCGGGACCGCCGGGACATGGGAGGCATTTCCCGTGAGGGCACGGGTGCGGCGAAGTCATTACAGCCACAGGTGCAACTCCTGATATGGTTCTTGAAGGCTTAACCTGAAGAAATCCCCTGAGCTTCTCTCTCTCATCTTCTTTAGCTACTGCAAAGATCTCCGAATTTCGGGGCATTCGCTCAAGAGAATACTTTCGGCATACAGAAGCTTTTATTTTCTGGACATCTGACTGATCTCCGGCTTCAGATAGAATCCGGGAGATTATCTCCCTTAAAAAAAAAATTGAGTCTTCGGATTGCTTAGTGTTCAACGGCAACCTCTTCGGTACCAGTTCCCGGAGCATATCCAACAGACTGGATCTGCCCATCCTGAATATATCCTACCAGTTCTCTTCCAAGCGTCAGAATTGCCTCTTTATGGCAGACCTTATTCTTGTGAATATGAACCGGGGAGATGTTTAACTCATTATAATGACTCGTAAGCACATCTTCGTTTTTAATCGATTCATAGTACTTCTTTACATGCACCAGAAGCATGTGTAAATGTAACAATTCCTCTTTCTGCACTAGATCACCAATCC
>CAZPHR010000021.1:0-9603 GCA_964586475.1 uncultured Methanomicrobiaceae archaeon | reverse complement strand
TGGTCCTTGCCTCAACAAAGGGATCGAATTTGTTGTTGAATTTAAGATTGTAGCGGCAGGCGACAACAGCGAGTGATACCTGCTTCTCGCCGCCGGTAACCTGCACCAGCCTTGTCCCGGACGGAAGGACACCGAGGACGGAATAGAGTTCATGCTGGTCTCTTGAGATCTCCTGGAGACTGTCAACTGCGAGAATATCAGGCTTTTCGGCAGATACCCTCTTTAAAACCTTAAAGAGAGACATCTCCCCCTCTTCGACGACCTCTCCGTCATCCCTGACGACAACGGCGAATACAGGCCGTTTTGTTCTTGAACGAACAGAGCCTTTGATCACATCTATTCCAAATACTTTCAACCGACCACCAGATTCAAAACCTCATCCGTCGTTGCCGAAAGCCCGTACTTTTTTGAAAAATAATTTACCAGGTTGTCGATATCGCGCCTGAGGATCGTATCCGCATTCGGGTGAGACGGCTCAATCCACTGCGGCCAGTCGATGAGCCATACCCTCTCCTCATCGACCATGATGTTGAATTCCGAGAGATCGCTGTGAATAAACCCGAGCCTGTACGCCTTTGCAAGGTTCTCCACGACCTCGTCGAATACCTCCCGGGGCTGCTCCAGGTGTACCTGGTTGAGGTTCAGTCCGGCGATATATGACATTGCGATGACATTCCTGTTTATTCCTATCGGGACCGGGACCGAGACCCCCCCCTTCTGGAGAGCCGCAAGTGCGGTAAACTCCGTCTTTGCAGATTCCATGGATGCAAACAGCCACGGGAAGTGCTTCCATTCAGGAATATAACTCCTGTTTAGCCTTACCGACTGAAAGGACCTCTGGCCTACCCGGTGTATCTTGATCACAAGTACCCCGAGACCGAGCGCCTCGTAGACCTCCGACTCCTTCCCGACGCCGATCAGTGCCCCGAGAGCATTCAGTGTCCCTTTCTTTACCAGAGATGATATGGCCAGAGCATCATAGCCTTTGAAAACCAGCTGATAACCGGTATAGGGTTTTGTGCTGCTCTTTACCATATTCATCTCCATCAGCCTGCCCAGCCTGTATGAGAGTTCGGATTCGGAAAGTTTTGTGGCCTTTTTGAGCACATCCTCCGGGACCCAGAGGTATCTCTTCATGAGCCACTCAAGACTCTTTAAAATCCTGAACTCGTACTTGTGAAGACCTTTTATTTCATCGGCTGAAAGCGGCATTTCTCTACACACTTTATTTGTAGAGGATGATAAAAACTGATTGTATTAATGCAGGACTAAAATATGAAATGTTCAAAGTGCGGCAGTGATGCCATCCTGTTTCAGAATTATTCGGGCATGCACCTCTGCGAGAGCCACTTTATTGCCGACTTTGAGAGCAGGGCAAAGAAAGCGATAAGAAAATACGGGTGGATCTCACAGGGTGACAGGATAGCTGTTGCAATGAGCGGAGGTAAGGACTCCGGCGCCCTGCTGCACTTTCTCACCAAAGTCTTCGGTGAGAGAAGGGATACAGGTATAATCGCCATATCAATTGACGAGGGAATACATGGATACCGCGATATGGAGGCGGTCAGGAATATAGCTGAAAGCTATGATGTGCCGTTCCATTCGGCATCCTTCAAAGACTCCTACGGGTTCACCCTGGACGATATCGTTGAAAAACAGGGCGACAGGATATCATGCTCGCGATGCGGTGTCCTGAGAAGGCATCTGCTGAATAAAACAGCAAGGGAACTTGGTGCAACAAAGATCGCTCTCGGCTTCAATCTCGACGACGAAGCCCAGTCGGTACTTATGAACGCCCTGAGAGGCGATGCGGTCAACCTTACCCGCAGACAGTTACCAAGGGAGGGGTTCGTGCCAAGGATCAGACCGTTTATCCATCTTCCCGAGAGAGAAGTGGCACTTTATGCAACCCTTAATGTGGAAGGTTTTATCGAGGCCGGATGCCCCTATTCAAAGAACGCCCTTCGCGCCGATGTCAGGGAGATTCTGAATGTCTACAACTACAGGCACCCTGCAACAAAATATGCCCTTGTAAATCTCGGAGAAGAATTAAAGACTCCTGCAGAAGATAATAGGATTGAGCCGGGAGTCTGCCCGGAATGCGGAGAGCCATCTTTCGGGGAATGCCAGACCTGCAGGATTGTTAAGGAGATGAAGAGATGAAGAAAGACAGGATAATCAGGCGCCTGAATGTATTTTTATTCAGGGACAGGCTCAGTTTTTATATAGAACTGCTGATATTCCAGGTGATTTTCTACTCAATTCTTCTGTACTATTCAATACCGTATCTTGAGGGGACAAAGCTGAGTTATCCTGAATCAGTCCTGTTCGTACTGCAGACCATGACGACCGTTGGATATGATCTGCTCACATTCTTCCCTGCGGAAAATCCCATTACGGTCATCATTATTATCATTATAATGGCTACAGGTGTCTTCACCGTCCTTATGATTATTCCTGCGGCGCTAACCCCCTTCATCCAGGAGGTTTTCAGGCCGGTGCCTCCTGCAGTCACTTCACAAAAAGTAACAGGGCATGTAATAATAGCCGGATATGGAGAGCTGGCAAAATCCCTTATCGAGAGTCTTCTAGTCTCAAACATCAAAGTGGTCCTTGTCGATGAGAATGAGGACAACGCCTTTGAGGCAATGAACGATTTTTCCAGGTTCAAAAAGGATATTCACATTGTAGGCGGCTCATATGATGAAAACGAAACATGGAAGGGAGCCGGAATTGCGGATGCAAAAAATATAATCATCTGCGAACAGGAGTACATCTCTGCCAAAATTATCCTGGGTATCAGGGATAAAACCGGCGCCGACATTACTGCAGTTGTTGACAGGCTGCTATACGGGAGATATCTCCGTTATGCGGGTGCTGATCATGTAATGTCACCAAAGGATTTTACCGGAAGAATCCTTGCGAGACATGCCGCACTGACACCTGAAGTGGATATCATCTATGAGGCAACCAAGGGAAGCAGATTCAGCAGAACAGGGGAGGAGAAATCCCTTAAATTCGTATATGTTACAGTATCCGAAGGATGCGGGATCATCGGAAAGACTCTTGATGAAATGAACCTGTATGAAAAATATGAGGTTGAACCGGTTTTTCTGATGAAAAAAGGGCATTTTTACTTTGAAAAAGGCGAAAAGATCTCAATTGACCGGTCTACTACTATCTTTCTTCTCGGGCGCACTGATTCGATATCAATGCTCTTCGAAGGTGAACTGAAATGCCCGTTAAGGGAGGAGAAGCTTGCTGTCATTTCAGGATACGGCGACCTTGGAAGAGTCGTCGAGAGGGAACTTGAAAAAGCAGGAGTCCAGCCTCTTGTAATTGATCCTAATATTGATGAGATAATCGGGATCAAAGGGGATGCACAGGAGGAGTCTGTGCTCAGGGCAGCACACATCGAAAAGGCAGAGGCCTGTATAACTGCGGCAGACGACGATGACGTCAATATATTTACAACACTGATTGCAAGGAACCTGAACCCCGGGCTACATATCCTTGCAAGAGCAAACAAGTCATCATCAGTCGAGAAACTCTACAGGGCCGGAGCAGATTATGTTGCACTCCTTCCTACACTGGGTGGCCAGATTATTGCTGCAATTGTACTCAAGGACATAGTATCCGTCCTTCTGGATCTTCCGAAGAACAAAAAAGTGATAATGAAGCATGTAACGGGAGACACTCCTGTTTCTATTGGTGAATGCCAGAAGATCAGCGGAGCAACTATAATTGGCATAGAAGGACCCGGTCATACGCTTATAAGTCCTGGTCCGGATGTAAAAATAAACCAGGGTGATTCAGTAATTGCCTTCGGAGATTTTTCAGCCCTGAAAAAACTCATAAAAATACTATCAGGAGAAGATTATGGAAGATTTATGCGCAGGTTGTGAATTCGAAAAAATTGAACAGATGATCAGGCATACCCTGTGGTCATCGGGAAAAAAGAAAATTGTTGTCGGCCTTTCAGGCGGAATAGATTCCGCACTCTCCGCGGCCCTTTCCGCCGGTGCAATAGGAAGTGAAAATGTCTGCGGATTTTTCCTTCCATCAGACGTAACCCCCGGAAAAGACAGGGCTGATGTGGAGGAGCTGTGTAAAAAATTCGGGATCGGTCTTACCATAGTACCGATATCCCCGATACTGCAATCATATGAGGAAATTCCCGGGTATACCGATTCCAAATATCTCAGGGGAAATCTTATGGCAAGAGTCAGGATGACACTGCTCTATTATTATGCCAATTTAAATGAGGGTCTTGTATGCGGCACTTCAAATAAAACAGAATATCTCCTTGGTTACTGCACGAAACACGGTGACGAAGCCGCCGATATCCAGCCCATTCTGCATCTCTACAAGACAGGTGTCAGAAAGCTTGCTGCTGAAAAAGGAGTCCCGGCCAGCATACTGAATAAAAAACCATCTGCCGGACTTTACCCCGGCCAGACTGATGAGGGTGAGATCGGATTTTCATATGAGGAAATCGATACGGCCCTCATGTCTCTTGAAGCGGCAAACTGGGAAGCTTCAGGGAAAACCGAAGACGAGATTCTGGCAAAGGTTAAGGCATCAACACATAAAAGAAATGCTCCGCCGAATCTTTTGAGGTTTTGAAAGTTCTGAACCAAAGATCCCTCCCCGCCTTTCAAAAATGTGACAGTCCTTAGAGGAGTAAAAGGGATGCATACCCATCCCTTTTGCGACTTATCACAATTCAGGGGGAGGGAAATCATCCCCCCTCTATTGCAACATAATAATCTCAGAAAAAATCACGGAACAATATCGAAATCATCGAGAATTGAGGGTTTATTCAGGAAATCAAGCTTTTCATCGTCGCCCACAAGATCGTATATGGACTTTTGTGCAGGAATACCAAGGTCTGCGAGACTACCCGGTTTTGCAAATCTGATTTCAGCAATATCAGCATAGAACGGATTTACACTCCATCCCGAACCTTCAAACTCATAATATGCGGCCCCCTGCTTCTCTTCGTAATCCCCGTATATGCTTGAAAAAGCATCCGATACGATATTTGACATTAAAAGTTCTTCAGAAGACGGATTGATCGACACATGCCCGTACCCCGGGGGAATAAGAACTATATCACCAGGACCGGCTTCAACTGCCACAACATCTGAGAGGTCTTCTTTTTGCAGGAGATAATGGGCTTCCCCGCTGATAACCTGGTACAGTTCCGGATATCCCCGCCCATCCGGCGCAGCAGGGTGATAATGACCCTTTGTCTTGACAAACTCTCCGGATATTGTCCCTGCCGGAATTCGCGTCAGGTCGAATCTCAGGAGATGCGCGGAAAGCCACTCTCTGTCATTCTCATTTTTTGAGAGACTCCTGTACATAAAATAAAGAATATTATTGGGATATGAGCCTGGAATCGCAAGAACATGGCGCATATCATCTATCGTTCTCGTGGCCGGTACCGGAAGGCAGTCCTCCCAGAATTTATTCATTATTCTTCTTTTTTCTTGACCATACAAAATACCCTGCCCCTGCAATGATAAAAATCACAACTGTAAGGACAATCGGGTTTGTCAGAATTTCCATACCCGATCTCTTCTCAATAACCACTTCAGCCTTCATCGAATCAGTAATCTGGCTGTTATCGAGTGCATCACGGTAGCGGATCTCGGTATCAACACCATAGATTTTTACTGTCGCTTCATCGTCGACAGAGACTTCATATTTTCCGGTTACAGTCTCCCCGGGCGCTATGTCCCCGAGATAGGCAGTGTCATCATTGCTTGTGAACGGATCAACTGCACTGATACGCGCCTGGGCATTGTATGCGGTTGTCTCCCCGGTGTTTTTGTATTTGATCTCAATTACGCCCTTCTGGCCGGGAGAGAGAACTGCTGGCCCTGATACTATCTCAAAGTCCACCTTTCCTCCGACATCAACACCAACTGTCTCTGAATCGGAAGTCACGGATGAACCTTCAGAGTCCGTATATTCAACAAGAACCTGAACAGGATAGTTCTTCGACTCGCCGTCGTCAGATACAGATGCCTTGAATACAACTTCTTTGACTTCTCCTGGCTCAAATTCACTTTCATAGACACTTGCATCAGTTGGAACCACAGGTGAACCGTCGACTCTCACCAGTTTTATAACAGCATTTTTTCCTGTCTCTGAACCGACATTTTTGACATTCATGGTTATGTAACCCTCAGTGCCCACGTTCAGCGAATCTGTACTGACATCGGTTACCTCGATCACTAATTTCGGTTTTATTGTAATCGGGAGGCTCTCATCCTGTTCAACATCTTTGTAATAATATCTCAGGCTGTCAGTTCCAATCTGCTCGGCGAAGGAAAGATACTTGTAATTTACACTGGCAACTATGTCAAAATTTCCTGAGGATGCATATTTATCAATTTTAACAATGAAATTTACCGTTTTTGACTCCCCTGCTTCAATATCCCCGATCATCTGTGGATCTGATTTCACTGTAACAGGTACACCGTTTTCAAGAAGAACAACAGTGACCATCTTCCAAGTGTCAGGATTGTCATCACGATCGAGAACAGTAGTATCTGTTATCTTTACATTTTTTAATCCTGAATTCTGGATTATCACGGGGATTGTCACTTCAGCCCCCGGTGAGAACTCATTTGTACCGGATATTGCAATAGTTATCTCAGGCTCTCCGCTGAGGTATTTTGAACCTGCCGATGCAGGAGCAGCGATCAAAACTGCTGCGATTATTAAAATCAAAGTGATATTTTTAAATTCCATATCGGGACCTCATCTTTTGATCATAATGCTGTTAAATCACAGATAACAACATTGATCAGACTGTTGTTTTTTTTATAACAACATTAATTGCCCCGGAGACATATATATGTATTCCAATGAGCCCTGGCAAAGAACCATCCAGACAACTGATTGAGGCCTTAAAGTCCCTGGGACTGACAAAATATGAGGCGCTTGTATATATTGGCCTGCTTCAGTTTGACGGCGCAACTGCAACAGAAATACATGAAAGATCCGAGGTACCCCGGGCATCGGTTTACCCGGTTCTCGATAAACTCGTTCAGAAAGGACTTGTAATTGTATCAAACACAATCCCAAAACGTTTTGATGCGCTTGCACCCAGAGAAGGCATAATAAAACTTAAAGAACACATTGAATTAAATGCAGAATTTGCCAGCAAAGAACTGGATAATATCTATATCAGCAGGATGACTCCTGAAAAGGAGAGACAGGAACTTATCTGGAGTATTTCAGGTTCTGAAAATATTATCAACCGCCTCAGGCAGTCAATTGGAGAAGCCGAAAGAGAAATCCAGATAATTTCCGATTACGATTTCATCAAAACACATCTTCTTGACACTCTTTTTGAGACAAAATCAAACCCGGAGACAGAAATTATTACAGAACAGTGGGAGGGAGAGGTTCCTCCGGACACCACTGTAAAAATTGTTGAGGATAAAATAAGTGAATGCTTTGAATCCAAAAATGAGATGTCCGGCATATTTATAATCGATTCCAGGCGGGTTCTTGTGATTATGAGTTCTCCGGGTCATGAACCATCTGCAATATTCTCAGAATCCAATGGATTTCTTGATTTTTTCAGCAATTACTGGAGATTCATATCTTACCACATAGACCGGAAACATACTGTCAGGATACTGCAGGGATAACTAAAATGAGATTCATCACTGAAATTAATGGAAAAAATAATTCATTCTCGTGAATAATAGGATAAATGAATGATTCATAACAGGGCAGTCGAAATTGTCAGGAACATCCTTGAATCCGCATCATATGATGTAGAGGAAGGAGACGGGCTTATAGATCTCAGCGCATATATCGATGATGAATGTATCGTCGTTCTTTGCTCTGATGAGCAGGAAAAGATAGATGAGTTCAATAAAAAGACCATTAAAGTGAGGCTTGGGGACAGGACGGCCGAATGCCAGAAACTTCTCTTTACGATGGACGATATGGTCAGGGCAGAAAACTGCATCGTCTGGGGGCATTCCGAACTTTCAAAATATTCCGGCCAGGCTGCAGTTGCATATGTTCTAAATCAATATCTTGCACTAGATCTTAAGAGAGAGGAGAGAAAACCAGTCATACAGGAGTACACAACCACCCGCCCCACACTTGATGATTACGGGCCTGAGATCCCTCTGATAAACGCCAGTATAACGGAGGATAAAGCCAGACAGATTGCCGGAATCAAAGGGGAAATCAGGAGAATCTATATACCGCATTATCTCTTCAGGTGCACGGGAAGCGGGGAGAAGCAGTATAAAACACACCTGATTGATTTCAGTGCAGAAGAATCGGGGCTGATAAACGCAATCTCAGGAACACCTGCATCTCTTGAAATTCCGGATTTCAGCAGGATAGAAGTCAGCACAAGAAGTGTACCCACCGGTTCAAAGATCCTGAAGCCCGAAAAGGAGAAGAAGGATACCGAAGATGTTATCATTAAATCGATGAAGGAGAAGCTGACAAGGAATGTCCGCATCAGCAAGACTGAGGGCGACACAATATCCTATGAGGATATCGAGGTTTCTCCGGACAAAGAGAACCTAAAAATTGAGATCGATCTGGTATATCTCCCGGTAATTCAGATCAGGGGCAGCAAGATAGTTGAGATCGAGACATTTTCAGGAAGCATACTGAAAGAACCAATGGATGACGGCGTGGAACTACTCTAGATTGTAAGATTATGATAACTGTAATTGGCGGAGGACCGGCAGGAAGACTCGCCTCCATTCACCTCGCCCTGGAAGAAAAGGAGGTTCTCCTGGTAGATAAAAGGGGAGCGCTTGGAGGTCAGTGTCTTCACAAAGGATGCATGGTAATATGTGCACTCAACGATGTTGCAAAATCTCTTGACGAATGCAGAAATTTAAGAGAACTCGGGATATTCGACAAAGTCCCTTCCACAGACTATTCCAGGGTTATGGACGGGATGAAAAATGCGCAGGACAAAATTGCCAGGGTCCTGGATAAGGAGACAAAAGACTGCGGTGTTGAAGTCATTAATGCAGAGGCAAAAGTCTGCGGCAGGAAGGTCACAATAGGCAATGAGACACTCAGCCCGGACAATCTAATCATTGCAACAGGTTCTACCCCTGCAATACCTCCTGTCAGGGGCAGCGATCTTGACGGAGTTTATACCCCCCATACAATTACAGACATTAAAAAACTCCCAAAAAGTATAGCAATTTTTGGCGGAGGAGTTATCGCTGCAGAATATGCATACATTTTTTCCTCTCTTGGAGTAGAGACTGAAATCTTTTCAAGAAGTTCCTTTTTACGCGGAAAACCGGAGCAGCTGGTCAGGGCTGCAAAAAAGGATCTTAAAGACGTGAAAATAAGAGAAAACGCTGTTGTTACAGGTATAGAAGGCGACGAAAGCGTCACAGGCGTGGAAATACTTGAAAAAGGTGTTAAATCCAGGACAGACACAAATGCAGTGTTAATTGCAGCAGGACTTGTTCCAAACAGCAACATGATCTCAGGCATAAGTAAAGGGAATACCGGAGAAATCCTTGTAAATGACAGGATGGAGACAGATATCCCGGGGGTTTATGCTGCAGGTGATGTCACTGG
>CAZPHR010000020.1:0-9952 GCA_964586475.1 uncultured Methanomicrobiaceae archaeon | reverse complement strand
CAGGGCTTGTGGTATAGCTTATTGTTCCCTGGAGGTGTGCGCCGATGTCCTTTACAACCTTCATGGATTTCTCCATATTCCTGATATCGTTTAATGCATCAAAAACCCTGAATACATCTATTCCGTTCCTTCCCGCGGCTTCTATAAATTTTTCGACCACGTCATCGGGGTAATGTTTGTATCCAACCAGGTTTTGTCCCCGTAGAAGCATCTGGACTTTTGTATTCTTCATCTCCGCTTTTATATCTCGAAGTCTTTGCCAGGGGTCATCGTTTAAGTATCTTATACAGCTGTCAAAGGTGGCCCCACCCCAGGCTTCAACCGAAAAAAAACCTATTTTATCTAATTCTCTTGCAACAGGGAGCATATCCTCGGTTTTGAGCCGGGTAGCAATTAAGGATTGATGCGCGTCCCTGAGGGTAGTATCTGTTATTTTTACAGGATTGATAACACTCATAAATTTCCTCCAAGGAGCCAGGATCGATTGATATTTTATTCAGTCTCATATAAATTTATCATGTTACTATAAATATGTCACTAAGTGAGTAAACGCAAATATTATTATAGCAAATGCCAAAAAAAGGCCTAATACATCCTTTTTATCTGTATCAAATTTACAGGCGTGTGTCCCGCCGTGGATATAACCTCTTAATGCGAGTATTTTTCCCTGCTCGTCAGCCCGCCTGAGAGTAATTATCAGTATATTCCCAAGGACCGGGATGTAATCTTTTATCCTCATTTTTTCCCCTTTAAATAATATTGCAGTCCTCGTCATCTTAAAATCCCGGGGGATTCTTCGAATCTCGCTCATAGCTGTCTCGGCGACAAGTCCAAGTTCAAAACCTGTCTTTCCTCCGGGAAACCATACCAGCGTATCAAGGATCTCACCGGGTCTGATCTCGGAATATGCCCAAATGGCAATTAAGATCAAAGAGGTCATCCGGATAAAATATGATAATCCTCCTGTACTCCATGAAATGACAGAAATAACCAGGACCATAACAAAAAGACCCAGAAATGCCACCGGTGAAGGAATTTTGAATCTGCGATCCGAGAAAAGAAGGATCCAGATCATAGATGCAATTGCTGCTCCTGATCCTGCAAAGGATGCACATGAGAGGATTATCATTGATATTATCCTTATTCTCGGGTCTTTCATGTCTCGTCCTCCAGCATTAATTATTCAATCCACTTTCGAAAGAATTCCGCCTGAAATCGTCCAGAGATTCGTATATTCGGGGAGGAATTTTTTTTCATGAGTAAATATTATCCTGATTCCTCCTTCGATTCCGCTCATCATATCCTTAAATTTCCTCTTCCATATACAGTCGAGGGAGCTGAAAGGTTCGTCGAGTATCATCAGGTCGTAATTTTTTTGCAGGAGGCATGCAAGATGGAGTCTTTTTAATTCCCCGCGGGAGAGTGTCATAGGATCTTTTTCGCAGGTATACGTGAGTCCGGCTATTTTTATTACGGTTTCAGGATCCGCACCCCATGACCTGATTTCAGGTCCGACATTCATATGGGTCAGGTGGTATTCGGGAAACTGCATCGATAGAATTTCAGAACTGATGTCCTCTTTTATTACCATGCCGTTGTCTGGTTTTTCAGTACCTGCAAGGATCGAAGCAAGTGTTGATTTACCGCTTCCAATCCTGCCTGTGATGACATGCAGTCCCTCACAGAATTCAGCTTCTGCGCTGAGATTAAAACCGTCCCTGGAAAACCTGATTCCACTGCATTCGATCTTCATTCAGGACTCCGTATTATCCGGGTGAAAACAGGATTCCTTAAGTGTTTCAAAGACGGATGAAGGCTCTCCCGATTCCACAACTTTTCCCTTTTCCATATATAAATCAAAATCAGCAATCTTATCCACCCGGTTCATATCCGGAGTACAGAAAATCACATGAGGGATTTCAAATTTTCGTATGATCTCAAAGACCTCTGATGCTGTTTTGAAGTCAAGATGCGAATCCGCCTCATCGATTACAAGGATCTCCGGATTTATTGAAATTGCAGTGGCGAGTGCAACCAGGATCTTCTCGCCCCCTGAGAGGTTTGTAACATTTTTATTATACAGACCGGTTATTCCAATATCGTGGACTAATTTTTCGGTGATCTTCTCAGTTTCATTACAATCCAGGTGTCTGAATTTCAGGGGGGAGGAGATCTCATCAGCAACCCTCTCAAAGACAAGGTTCCTGTCGGGGAACTCTGATAAATATCCGCATTCAGTATTTCGCGGAAAATTTCCATTGATGAGAATCGTTCCTTTATCCGGCAGATCAATTCCTGCAAGAAGCCTTAGGAGAGTGCTCTTCCCTGATCCGTTGGGTCCGAATACTGAACAGAAGCCTTCAGGGATCACCAGCTCCGGGATCTCGATCTCCCTGTGAAAGACATTATCAAATTTTATCATTGACCCTCTCTGCTATGAAATATGCAGCGGCGGATTTGACACAGTCTCCGGGGATAAAAGGCAGTGCTCCAATCAGAAAGGATTCTGCAATGTTCATCGATGTCGAGACTGAGAGCCATATTATACCTGCTCCCAGGATGGCGAATGAACCTGCAAAAAAAGATCCGGCCCTGATATATTTGTTCCGGCATTCATAGAGATTTCCAACAATTATTGCTGCAATGATAAAACCGGCAATATATCCCCCTGTCGGACCGAGAAGAACACCCGGACCGGCAGTAAACTGGTGAAATACGGGAAGACCTATTGCGCCAAGGAAAATATAGAGTAAAACAGGGATTACGGCTCTTTTTTTCATCACTGCTCCTGATAGAAGAACAAAGAGTGTCTGGAGTGTGAATGGAACAGGAATCATAGGTATCGTAATATAGCTTCCCGCAGCAAATAAAGCAATAAAAATCCCTGTATAGGTTATTATACGTGTCCGTTCCTCGTTTCCATACATCTGTAAAAACCCTGTCAACTCAATTTTTATTTTTGGTTGACAAAGAATTTGTTCTCTGATAATTTATTTTTATTGTGAGGATCGGTGTTTCAATCAGTTTTTGATATTATGGGCATAAGCCCCTCCTGGGCAGCCCGGGCGTAAATTTGCATAGCAAACTCACTCAATGGCTGCCTCCTGAGATTTCTTACCGGGTTATTGATGGCAGGATACGTGTAAAAGAAAAAATGAAAATTTAGATTGGAGTGCAGTCCCCGGACAGGATGCGCTCGATCTTTCCGTTGTCTTTTTTCACGATGAGTGCACCATCTTCGTCAAGGTCGATTGCTTCACCTTCGAATGTGCGGCGCGGGGTGGTAATCCTCACTCTTTTTTCAAGGGTCAGGCAGATCGACCGCGACCCCGAGGGCAACATTGTCGTCAACAAGAAGAAATTCCTTGAGCATTTTTGCAAGAAACTCGGCTCTGTTGATGTCATGACCTACCTCTATGTTTAGTGAGGTAATCGGCGTCTGAAGGGAAGACTGAAGGTCTTCAGGTTTGATATTTGCATCTATGCCTATGCCAAGGAGACAATAATGATTCTGATCTGACTCTGCCGCAAGTTCAAGGAGTATTCCGGATACTTTCTTGTCGCCTATGTAGATGTCATTCGGCCATTTTATCAGTGCACCGATATCATACATCCTGCGGATGGTTCTTGCAACTGCAATCGATGCGGCCATTGTGACAAAGAACAGTTTATCTATGGGGATTGTCGGTTTGAGAATTATTGTAAGCCATATACCCCCCGAAGGAGAGAACCATGCACGACCAAGTCTTCCGACCCCTCCTGTCTGCTCTTCAGCGATAAGAATGGTCCCGTTGAAATTTTCAGCTTCCTCCTTTGAGCAGATGTCTTTTGCAACCCATGTTGTTGACGGGGTATTTTTAAAATATCTGATGTCTTTCCCAATGAATTCAGTATTTATGTGCTTTTTAATTTCATGTGGAAGAAGTCTTGGGGTAGGAGTTGTTAATTCATAACCTTTTGACCTGGAGGATTCAATTGAATAGTCAAGATCTTTTAATTCGTTGATATGTTTCCAGACGGCAGATCTTGTTACCCCTAACATTTCACTGATCTTTTCACCGGATATCGGGCCGTCATGCTCCTCCAGAATTTTCAATATCTTTTCAGATGTTTCATTCATACAGATTACCTTTTTGCTTCTATCGATTCACCCGGAAGCGGACATGGATCCTTTCCGCATACCTGTTTGATTATCTCTGACTGGTGTTCCATAAGAGTGGCAAGATCAAATACCCCTGTGAAATCCACGATTCCCAGGGCACCAACAGCTTCTCCATCTTCATTCCGTATTGGTGCTACAATCACCGGAACTCCTTTAAATCCGCCTTCCTTCGGGATTTTATTTATAGTTTCATTAATTTTAAGAACTTCTTCTAGTACGGGACCGCTGTAATCCTCGTCGATAACCTTTCCGTCTTCAATGTATATGCCTTTATGATTTTTTGATCTTGCAGTGACAGGCATCTTTATTATTGCATTTATTGCCATTGCAACAGGTTTGAGATCAGCGGCTTTTGAGTCGGCCGAGATTATGTATGCTCCCATCTGGATCACCTTCTATTGTGTATTTAAGTTATTGTTAAAATATAATTTCCGAATCTCCCGAACAAATATTTGTCAGAAAGGCTCTTGAAGGAAATTCATGAATTGAAGTAATGATAAAGCAGCCTTCTCCGAATGGTTTTTCTATCATGATACAACGGCCTTCAGGGGTCTGTGCGATGCACTCTCCTTCAAATTCCTGGAAATAACCGTCACACTCTATTCCGGATTCATTGAAATCCATTACAATGTCACAATAATCCGACTGTTTTTCAGTGAGGACAGGTGAATTGAAGTATTCGTTGGTGTATTTTACCTTAAATGGAAGCCAGTCATAACTGCCGTCATCTCCTGACATTGCACCAAATACCATCACTCTTCCGCCCTTCTCAACAAATTTCCGGATTCTGGACTCTGTGCCTTTAAGTGCCGGCATAAGTCCTGAATATGCAGGATTCCCAAATCCCGTGGGTATTATCAGGGTTACAAACCTTCCCCTGAAGAAGGGTGCCGCAAGCAGCTGGGGAGTTACAAGTTCACAGGTGATCTCATTATCACAGATGTACTTGTTGACATAGCAGTCACAGTCCCAGACAACCCCCGCCTTTTTAATCATCCCTTTATCACTCCCAGGGGCTCGAGTCGTGCAACCTTCATGGACAAACCTGCCCGGTGAACGATATCGACAACTTCACTGCTGGGTTTATAGACTTCAGGTGCCTCTTCTGCAATTACCTTGTTGCTTGTTGCCCTTACATAGATCCCTTTATTCAAAAGGTCCTGCCTGATATCCGCTCCGTTGTGGCTTTTTTTTGCACTCGATCGTGAAGCGATCCTTCCTGCCCCGTGGCACGTACTGCCGAATGTCTTTTCCATTGCAGTATGCGTCCCTTTCAGAAGATATGAGGATGTCCCCATACTGCCCGGAATAATTACCGGCTGCCCAATATCGGTCAGTTTATGGGGTATCTCAGGTGAACCCGGCCCGAATGCACGTGTAGCACCCTTGCGGTGAACACAAAGGTCCATTTTTCTTCCATCAACCTCATGGGTTTCAAATTTGGCAACATTATGCGTAACGTCGTAGATTAGCTTCATCTCATTGTAATCCACACCAAGATCCCTTTCAAAGATCTCTCTTACCATATGTGTTATCATCTGCCTGTTGGCCCATGCATAATTTGCAGAAGCAGCCATCGCTCCAAAGTAGGCTTCTCCCTCAGGACTTTTTACAGGGGCGCATGCCAGCTGTCTGTCCGGGATTTTGATCCCGTATTTTTTTGTTGCGGTCTCGATATCCCTGATATGGTCCGTGCATACCTGGTGTCCAAGCCCTCTTGAACCGCAATGAATCATAAAACAGATCTGATCTTTTTCGATTCTGAATTTTTTTGCAGCTTCCTCATCCATTATCTCTGCTGCATATTGTATCTCGAGGAAATGATTTCCTGATCCGAGAGTTCCGCACTGGGGTCTGCCGCGCTGTCTTGCCTTTGTACTGACAAATGTGGTGTCCGCCTCTTTCATCATTCCATTTTCTTCACAGGACTGTACATCCTCAGGAATTCCGTATCCTTCCTTCACTGCCCATGATGCCCCTTCATTCATGATATCCTCAAGTTCATTATCAGTGAACTTTTTGGGAGCAACATTTCCAACTCCTGTGGGGACTGTGGAGAACAGGGTGTTAATCAGTCTTTTTATCGCTGAAAAATCATCTTTTTTTAGAGGAGTTGATATCAGCCTGACCCCGCAGTTTATATCAAAACCAACACCGCCTGGTGAGATGATTCCATCTTCAATATTAAATGCCCCGACACCGCCTATTGGGAATCCGTAACCCCAGTGGATGTCAGGCATTCCTAGAGAATAATTTACAATGCCTGGAAGTGTTGCAACATTTGCAAGCTGCTTTACTGCCCCTTCCTCCAGGTTTTCACCAAGATGTTCAGATAAAAAAATCCTTCCCGGGACGGCCATGTCTTCAACATAACCTTTTTGAACTTCCCATTCTACCTCAGATATCTTTTTTAATTTCCCAAACATTGTTCATTTCCTCATACATCGAAGATTACATCTACCTGATATTTTCCGTTCTTTTGTTCGATATCCATCTCATATCTTGAAATGCCTTTGATCTCTGTTCCGCCGCCATGTTTCTCTATTCTGAATTTTTCTCCTGTCGCCTTAGCCCGGAGTGAATGGTTATCTATTATAATGTTTATTTCTGAAAAAACGACTCTTTCAACTTCTGATAGAAAAATGAGTTCTGAAAGAAGATCATAAAGCAGTGTCTCAAAATCTTCGGATTCAAGTTCAATGTCGATCTTTACCGGACCCTTGTCTCTTTCATCAAACATCAGGGAGAACATTGCCATTGCAGCAGATGTGAATAACTCTTCAATCGTACTTCCCGAGCACCTGTAGAGGTAATCTGCCGTATGGTTCAGTTCTTCAAATGGCATTTTGATATAAATGTTTGATATTGTATTAAAAAAGGTCGCAGTATTGCGGGATCATATCCATATTGATTGCATCCATAAAACGCGCCTGGTACATTGAGACATATATGATGTAATCATCCACATAAATCTCGATATCTGTTGATTTGGGGGGTTTTGCTGTGGTTGAAAGAAGAATTGGTCCGCCGCATGAGGTGCAGACCCTGAAATTTCTTTTTTTCTCGAGAATGTATTCTTTTACTTCATCTGAGACCTGAATATTATTCTTTGGATATTGTTGATATTCCATTCCCCAGATATTTAGTAAAAAATAATAAAAATAGGTTTTGGCCGAATCCTATGCTGGTATAACAAGCCGCGCGACCAAATCCGCATACTGCTCTTTTAATTCATACCTTGTCTGGTCGTTGTCTTTTTCTTTAATTATATGAAATATGCCGATCCTTGATGCGATAGTTCCCACCATGGAAGCAATAGACTGGTATGTAACAGAGAACTTTTCCTTTAATTTCTCGTGCGTCTCGGCCACTGTCAGGGATTTTGCTCTGACGAAGATCTTCAGCAGCTCACGGCGAATGCCGCTTTTGTCTCTTGAAAGGTAATTCCTGAGACGCATTTCAATCTCTTTTTTTAGATCAGCCGCTGATCTCATGAAGAATTCATTAATTTGAATTCTATTTATAATTTTCTTAAAACTCTTTTCACTACAAAAAATTCACTTTTATTATAATCAATCAGATTCACGCCAAAATTTTAAAATTACTTCTGATTTGTAATTTTTTATGTGGCTATTAAAATTTTGATTCAGGGATTTCCTTTAGTAAAAGTTTCTTTTATATGAGTATTATTATTTTTTCCTGCGCGTATATCCGGGGAAAGGACCAGATCCTTTAATCAATTTCGTCGACAAATTTTAGGTATGGGTAAATTTACCTATGACATTAATAAATACGAACCAAAGCAGATGGTTGCACTTCCATTGGGTTTGCTGATTCTGTCTTTAATCTTTCTTGCTTTCAACACCATCTCAACCGGGATGCCTGTTGAACCGGGAATTGATTTTGCAGGCGGGGTTGCAGTTACCCTGTTTACCTCTGATTCACCGGAAGAGGTAAGGGAATACTTTGCGGGTTATCCGCTAAAATCCATGGGTGAAAGCATCAATGAAGGTTATTATCTGGTTTTTGACTATCTTGACGGGGACAGCTTCAGGCAACTGACAGAGCATGTAACTGCAAAATATCCCGACTCGATGATTGATCAGATTGGAGAGACTTTTGGGAAAACACTTCAGACGCAGGCTCTCTGGGCTCTGCTCTTTGCATTCATTCTTATGGCGATAGTTGTCTTCATTTCTTTCAGGACATTTATCCCGTCGGTTGCGGTTGTAGTTTCGGCATTTTCGGACATTGTCATAACTGCGGCGTTCATGGATGTGTTGGGAATTACCCTTTCACTCGGAACTACTGCAGCACTTCTGATGCTTATCGGTTATTCTGTCGACAGTGATATCCTTCTTACAACAAGGCTGCTGAAGAGACAGGGCAAGATGGATGAAAAGTTTTCAGGAGCATTCAGGACCGGTTTCATTATGACTACGACGACACTTACAGCCGTTGCTGCAATGTTCATCGTATCGGCTCTTGGTCAGGTTGTAATAATCAGGGATATTTCGGCTGTTCTTCTTATCGGTCTTTTTGTTGATATGATGAATACCTGGATGCTTAACGCAGGATTGTTGAAATGGTATCTTCAGCGGGGGGGTAAATAATGGCAGAAGAGAAGGGAACATTAGCAAGAGTTTTCACCGACTGGCAGGTTATTGTAGTCCTGGCGCTGGTGATATTCTCTGTATTGAGCATATATATTCTGCCCCCTGCATTTGACAAGGGAGCTGAAGGGAACCTCCAGCTGGGTCTGGATCTTGAAGGCGGATCATGGATTCAGCTCTCCTTCCAGTCAGAGGTTGTAAGTTTTGATTCGGAGATGTCGTCAGAAGAATTTGCTTTGAAACTTTCTGAAAAAATCGATGCTGAAGTAATACCTGTTTCAGACAATGTTGTTGAAATCAGGAAATTTTACGAAAAGAGCGAACTTGAAGAGATCTTTGGGGAACTTGGTGTAAAACTGGTGACCTATGAACAGGGAATTTCAAAGGATACAGCAGATGATGTCAAGGATATTCTTGAGGACAAAATAAACAGTCTTGGGACGCGGGATGCCCGTATCAACACCCTGACAGGTCTTAATGATGTTACGAAATACATCCGTGTCGAACTTGCCGGAACTGACATCAATACCGCCCAGGATATCGTAAGTTCACAGGGTAAGTTCGAGGTCAGGATCATTACAACCGGTAACGAATCTGAACATGTCCTGTTCGGTGACGCCGTAACGAGCGTTGACAATCCCTCACAACAGAATGATTACTGGGGTGTTGGATTCACTCTCAGTCCCGAAGGTGCAAATGCACTCAGGGATGCCTGTATTAAATACGGTGCGGTAAACAATCCCGAGGCTCACTATCTTGTCATGCTTCTGGACGGTGTTGAGGTATACAGCGCCCCGCTGTCTCCTGATCTTGCAGCCAAGATAACGAAGGGTCCTGTGAATGATCTCAAGGCTTCGACAGGCTATGGCCAGGAAGGGTATGAAGAGGCTGAAATACTTGAGATCCATCTTCGTGCGGGAGCACTTCCGGTTGATGTTGAGATAGCAGGTTCCGGTTCGGTCCCGGCTGTTCTTGGGGACTACTTCAAGATGGTCTGTATTGTTGCCGGGATAATTGCGCTTTTAGCAGTTGCGGTTGCGGTATATTACAGGTATCGTGAACCTTCGATTGTTGTCCCGATGATAATGATCAACCTGTCTGAGATAATTATTCTTCTTGGAATTGCAAGATATATCCAGCAGCTTGATCTTGCAAGTATTGCAGGACTTATTGCGGT
>CAZPHR010000019.1:0-10126 GCA_964586475.1 uncultured Methanomicrobiaceae archaeon | reverse complement strand
GGAACGAAGAGAAAGTTCTCCGAGTTCTGCGATGTATCACAGCGTGCGGTAATTTCAGCCGCAACCGCAGGCGATATCTATGAAGTCCCGATGGAGCTTGAAAAAGAAGGGCTTGCCGATGTGGTTGCAGAGCTCCTTGACCTTGAGAAGAGAGAGGCGGACAACGAGTGGTACCGTATAGTAAGCAGGGAGTACACCAGCCGGATTACAATTGCAATAGTCAGCAAATACGGCATTGAAGATGTATATATCAGTATAAAGGAGGCGCTGAAGCATGCCGGAAGAAAACTCTCGACAGAGGTTCGCATCAAATGGATCGATGCAGAGACATATGATCTCCCTGAACTGGCGGATGTTGACGGGATTCTGGTTCCCGGGGGTTTTGGTACAAGGGGCATTGAGGGCAAGCTCAGGGCGATAAAGTATGCACGTGAAAACTGTATTCCCTTCCTTGGGCTTTGTCTTGGTTTCCAGACTGCAGTGACAGAGTTCTGCCGTGACGTTCTCGGATGGACTGATGCGGGTTCGGAAGAATGGGGAGCCGGCAAACACGTAATTGCCATTCTTCCCGAACAGGAGGATGTCCTGAATCTTGGCGGGACCATGCGCCTTGGAGACTGTGAGATTGATGTAATTGCAGGATCGAGAATCTGTGGTCTCTATGGCTCAGAGAAGATTGTCGAGCGGCACAGGCACAGGTACGAAGTGAACCCTGAATATATCGACGAGATAGAAAAGGCGGGACTTAAGTTTACAGGTAGATGCGGAAACAGGATGGAAGTCTGTGAGATAGACGGGGACTGTTTCTTCCTGGCGACCCAGTTCCACCCGGAGTTTAAATCGACTCCGACAAGGCCCTCCCCTCCCTATGTCGGCTTTGTTGAGGCATGCCGTGAAAACAGCAGGGAGAAGAAATAACCGGATTGTGCATGGAAAGCAAAGAAACGGAGTAAAAGATGGTAAACACAGAAAAATTTATTGAACAGGCAATATCCGAGATCAGGGAAAAAGCGAACGGAAAAAAGGTAGTAATGGCTCTTTCAGGCGGAGTGGATTCATCAGTCTGTGCAGAGCTTGCAAGAAGAGCCATCGGTGAGGATCTCATCTCCATTTATGTTGACACAGGACTTATGCGAAAGGGCGAGACCGAAAGAATCAGGGAGCTCTTCTCTGATCTTAATCTTGATGTGGTCGATGCCGGAGATGAGTTCTTCGATGCATTAAAGGGCGTAATCGATCCCGAGGAGAAGAGAAAGGTCATCGGCGAGAAGTTCATTCGGATCTTCGAGCGCGAGGCGAAGAAGACTGAGGCTGCCTATCTGTTGCAGGGAACAATTTATCCCGACATCATCGAGAGCGAGGGCGGGATAAAGAGCCACCACAATGTCGGTGGCCTGCCCTATGATATCGACTGTGAAGGGCTAATTGTACCGCTGGTCGATCTCTATAAAGATGAGGTGAGGGATGTTGCAGGGGCGCTTGAGATGCCTCTTGAGATCCAGCACAGGATGCCATTCCCTGGTCCGGGACTTGCAGTCCGGTGCCTTGGTGAAGTCACCCGGGAGAAGATCGAGATTGTGCGTGAGGCCAACGCCATCGCAGAAGAAGAGCTCGTAGAGCAGTTCAGGCCCTGGCAGTGTTTTGCAGCGGTAATCGGTCTTGGGACCGGTGTAAAGGGAGATGTGCGCCTTCACGGGTGGATCGTTGCGGTTCGTGCGGTCAGGTCAAGGGATGCGATGACTGCTGATCCTATCGAGCTTCCGTGGCCTGTGATGCATAAGATTGCATCAAGGATAACCGCCGAAATACACGGGGTATCGCGTGTCGTATACGATATCACTCCCAAACCCCCGGCGACCATAGAATATGAGTGATAATTTGGGATTGAATATCTGAACCTGAAAAAAAATTCAAAAAATAAAAAAAGGAAGAAAAAATGGATTCAAAAGAACTTGACAGCCGTTATTTCATGCAGGCCTTCGGACGTGATCTAAAACTCGTCAAAGGGGAGGGCTGTTATGTATGGGATGATTCGGGAAAGAAATATCTCGACTGCGTTGCGGGAATTGCAGTGTGCAGCACCGGGCACTGCCACCCTGAAGTGACTGATGCGATATGCAGGCAGGCAAAGGAACTGATACATGTATCAAACCTGTATTATGTCCCGAACCAGGCGGAACTTGCAGAAAGACTTGTAAAGATCTCCGGTCTTGAGGGCGGGCGTGCCTTCTTTTCAAATTCCGGGGCAGAGGCAAACGAGGCGGCAATAAAGCTTGCAAGAATCAGGACCGGCAGAAAGAAGTTTGTCGCCTTTAAAGACGCATTTCACGGCCGGACCTGTGCGTCGCTCGCCATAACCCACAAGCCTGCAATAAGAGAGCCCTTTGAACCCCTGGAGCCGAAATGCACCTTTATCGAATATGGTGATCTTGAGGCGCTTGAGAAAGCGGTTGACGAGGATACCGCGGCAGTCATTCTTGAGGGTATCCTTGGAGAGGCAGGGATTGTTCCCGCGCCAGAAGGTTTCCTTGAAGGTATCCGCAGGATCTGCGATGAGAAGGGCGCTCTTATGATCTGCGATGAGGTCCAGACCGGTATGGGGCGTACAGGAAAGTGGTTCTACTACCAGAATACCTGTGCCACTCCTGATATTGTCTCAATGGCAAAGGGTATTGCCAGCGGATTCCCTATGGGGGCCATCATAGCCCGTGAGGGATTATCTTTCAACAGGGGAGAACACGGGAGCACCTTTGCAGGAGGGCCTGTTGCATGTGCTGCGGCACTTGCGACCCTTGATATTATTGAAGGAATCCTCCCTGAGATTCCCGGAAAGTCAGAGAGGTTTAAAAAAGGCCTTGCAGAGTTCAATGCGCGTGTATATGGCCTTATGATCGGAATCCCTGTCGGCGAGGAGAAATGTCCAGAAGTTGCTGCAGCATGCAGGGAGAAAGGAGTCCTTGTCAACTGTGCAGGGCATGGGAACATGAGGCTGGTCCCTCCGCTTGTTATCAGTGATGAAGAGATCGACGAAGCTGTCCGTGTTATAGCTGAATCGATAAAAGAATGCTGAATGCCGGTTGAAGAGAAAGCCTGTCTGATATGAGGGATGGAGAAAGTTAATGGAACGTCTGATAAGGCCGGTGTATAATGCCGGCGGGTATGTTTTTGCTACAAAGGCCGCGGATATTGCAAGATCTGCGGGCTACAGGCGGCCTGCAAGACTCGCGAGCAATGAAAATCCTTACCCGCCGTCTTCAGATGTTCTTGAACCTGCCGGGCTGGCTCTTCAAAATGCAAACCGTTATCCTGACGAGAGATCCGATGAATTCAGATCGGCACTGAAAGAGAAGTTCGGGGATTTTGCCTATGTATCCGGAGTCGGTATGGACGGGGTCATCGAGACAGTTATCCGGACAACTATTGAGAAAGGCGACAGGGTCGTTGTCAGTACCCCCACATTCTCATTTTATCGTCTGGCGGCACAGGCACAGGGGGGAGTGGTTATTGATGTTCCGCGAAATGATGACTTCTCCGTGGATGCGGGCAGTTTCTCAGATGCCGCATCGGATTCCGGGGCAAAACTGGCTTTTCTCTGTACTCCAAACAACCCGAGCGGGAACGTAACGCCCCGAAAGGATATCGAAAAGATCCTCAGTTCTATCGACGGGATGCTCTTTTTAGACAATGCATATGTCGATTTCTGTGATGAGGACTATATCTCCCTGATGAATGATTACGGGAATCTCATCATCGGCAGAACTATGTCCAAGTTCTATGGTCTTGCAGGACTCCGGGTGGGCTTTGGAATAGTTCCTGAATGGTTCGCTGAATATTATGAACGGGCACAGACGCCATTTGTCCTGAACTCTGTCTCAATGGCTGCAGCAGCTGCTGCGCTAAGAAATGACTCATATACCTCGAAGTATCTCTCGGTTGTGAAGGAATGGAGGGAGCGGTTCATCAGCGAATCCCCGTACCCTGCCGTCGCCGGTGGTGCAAATTTCGTGATGTTCGATGTATTTCCCTATAAAGGGGATGAGGTCGTTGAGATGCTGGCACAAAAAGGCGTGATTGTCAGGTCCTGTGCGAGCTTTCCGGGTCTCGGTGAAAACTACATCCGTGTCAGTATTGGTGAACCCCGGGAGAACGAGATGTTTTTAAAGGAAATAAAATCCCTATGATGATCTGCATATCCGGTGTTCCGGGAACAGGCAAATCTTCAGTATCGGCAATACTTCGTAATATGAATTACAATGTAGTCTCCCAGAAGGAAACGACGGGAGATTATTTCATCTGTGATGATCCCGGGAGGGATACTGCTGTTATTGATGAAGACCTTTGGGCTGCGGAATTTAAACCTTTTGACGGGATAATTGAAGGCCACCTGACACATCTTCTTGACTGCGACCGGCTGGTGATTCTGAGGTGCAGTCCGGTCGTTCTTAAGAAAAGACTTGAGATGCGTGGCTACTCTCCTGAAAAGGTGCAGGAGAATATTGAGTCTGAGGCACTGGATACAATACTTATTGAAGCGCTTGAAAACCATAAGGATGATATAATCCTTGAATTAGATACAACTGAAAGAAATCCTGAAGAGGTCGCGGCTGAGATCGATGATTTCATCAGGGGCAGAAGGCAGGCCTGTTTTGGAAATACAGACTGGTCTGAATACCTGGGAACGATGATATGACTCTTGACAGTTACAGGAAGAATGTTGCATGGATTGTAAACCCTATAGCCCGTGCAATGGTCCGGTTGAGGTTCACTCCTGACAGGTGCACGATAATAGCCTTTATTGCATCTGTTGTCGCCGGATACTTATTCTACAGGGCTGATATTATCCTTGGGACCCTGTTCGTCTTTCTCAACGCTTTCTTTGACGCTATCGACGGGTCGATTGCCCGTGTATTGAATGTTGCATCAACACGCGGCGATTTTCTTGATCATGTTCTTGACCGTTACGCTGATATCGCCATTATATGTGGTATATTTGCAGGGGATCTCTGCACCTGGCCGATCGGCGTCTTTGCATTAACCGGAGTTCTGATGTCTTCATATCTTGGGACACAGGCCCAGGCAGTTGGCGCTGCGAGGTTTTACGGGGGAATACTCGGGCGTGCGGACAGGCTTGTACTGATCATTATCGCAGGACTGGTTGCGTCCGTATATCCGGCAGAATTTGCAGGTCTTGGTATTTTCGGATGGCTGATGGTATTATTTGGCATCTTTGGGCATTTCACGGCAATCCAGAGATTTGCTCATGTATGGAAGGACCTGAAAGAGAATTAGGTTGTACCAATACCAAATTTCATATTATCATATGACTAAGATAATTTAATTTATGTACCTGGGGGCTGAGGGCTATGGAAAAAATTGTGGTTGCGGGAAAAAATGACGGAAGTCTTTATGATGATATATCTGATAATTTTGGAAGATGTTCCGCATTCTGTCTTGCAGAAATAGATTCAGGAGAGATCGTATCAGTCTCCAGTCTAAAAAATAATTCTGCAGATTTCCCTCGAAGCGCAGGTACAATGGCTGCCGGCTGGGTTGTAAATATGGGGGTTTCTGCTGTCATTGCCGGAAAATTCGGTCCCGGCTCCATACTTGTTCTCTACAGGGCAGGTGTCCGCCAGTATGAGCTTAATGATATGGCGATTCGGGATGGAATCGATCTTTTCCTCAGGGGGGAACTGGAATGCCTGGACTGTTCAAATATACTTGAAAATATGATTCTTCAGAACCGGTTCAGAAAAGGGAACAGGATGAACTGGGGCAGTCTGAAAAGGGGCGATGAACATTATATCTGCTCTGATTGCGGGTGTATGATGCCAAAAAGCAGATCGCCGGACAAATCACTGATGCGCTGTCCAAACTGTGGCAATGAAATGAAATAAATGCCTGGCTTATCCCAATCCATTCAGTACATCTTCAATAAAGGCCAGTGAGCCTTCCGTTCCTGCAAGGGGTTTATTATGGAGCATTATCCGGCTCCTTTGGGGGAATGTAAGGCCGATGAACGGAATTTCCGGCTTTGTTGCATATTCAAAAGAGGAACCCAGTATCAGGTCCGGATCTTCTCCCGATAATACGTCTCTTATCATCCTGATATCTGTTGTCTTTTCTGACTTTATGCCTGTCAAAGGCGCAGGTTCCGAGTTTCTTGTACCTGCAAAGCAGATGTCGGCATCAATATATTTTTTAAGAATTTCTGCTGAGAATTCTGTATATGACTTTGTGGAGAATATTGCAACCCGCGGAGGGTCGTTTCTTCTAAGGAACTTATCGCATGCCTTTACGATCCTCTCTTCCGCCTCTTCCGCCTCTGCTATAACGCTGTCAATATCTGATTCGGGAAAATGGACATGGACTTTTGAAAATGTTGAAATAACTCCTTCTGTTCCAAGAATTGAACCCGGCAGAGTCTCACTCTTTGCATTATAATCAGGATTGACAGAGATCCCATATTCAGCAGGTGTCTTTGCAGAGTCAAGCGTGTCATGGCAGAAGACGGCAGCTTTCTTTACTCCTGCAAGGTTAAGCAGCCTTTCTGCTTCGAGAAGATTTCCCCTGGCAAAAGGATCTATCGAACACATGCCATGGATATTGACACCTTCCCTGTCAAAATCCGTATCCTGTCCGATGACTTCGAGAGCTTCTTTGTATCCTTTGTCAAAGTCCCCGGAAAACCCGGGCAGGTCAACAATTATTGCATTGTATCCGTCGAGGTATTCAGAAATATCCTCTCCCATGACCGACGGGACACATGTATTGATAACTGCAATTCTGTCATACATATCCGATACTGCATCTGCAATCTCCCTTAACCTGTTGCCCGTTCCAAAAACAATCTCTTCTTCAATTATATAGGTGCAGTTCAGGGGGTCGGGTATGGCCATCTCTGCATAGTTATAGCACCCGGCAGAACCGTGGATTATAACTCCCTGGTCGGAAAATCCTGCCATACAGGATGCTGCGCCCACCATTGCACAGGGCCATACGGGATTGAAGCATCTCTCATGCATTGATAAAACGCCTCCATTCCCTGAGCAGTCTTCTTATTCCCCCTGTGCCGACAGGTGCTGTAAAGGGTACAGGAATAACCGTCCCCTCAGGGTCAACTTTAATTCCCGTATTCTCTGCAATATCTATGAAAAAAGGCATTTCGGCATCCTGAAAGCCAAAAGAATCGAATGTAATCAGTTCATCCCTAAGGTCAGAGAATTCTTCAAAGACAGATCTCTGGTATTCTTTCTCTCTTCCGACGGCCTCTTCCCAGGGAAGGTTAAGGGTCGTTCCTGCTTCCCTTAGGAATCCAAGAGTCTCTTTTGTTCCGGATGGGAATGCAGAAATCGATGGTAGTCCTGTTTTTTCGGCAAAGAAGCGTGTTAACTCTCCTGACAGGTCTTCTCTGAATATGTTCAGCGAACCCCTGCCGAAAGTTTCGATATCATCAGTTGTTATATCTCTTACAAATCGTATATTCAACCCGATTCCGAGAAGATCAAGAAGACGTTTCACCTCTGCAAAATTCTCTTCAACTTCAAATTCAAGGTTTTTTTCACCGATAATATTGGCAGTCAGCGTTCTCTCTTCTTCAGATCCGGAATTAATGAGCTCAGATGCACCTTTTAATGCATTAAAAAACCCGCTGTCAAAAGAATCACCAAGGAAACCTGCAGTATTCAGGTTGATGACCGGCACGCCGTAGTCCTCCATACATACTGAATCAATATCATCTCCTATCGTCTCAGAGATGCATGTTCCGATAATGAAAATAACCGAGGGATCAAAAGAGAGTGCCCCGGTTATTGAATCTCTCAATCTGTCTTCGCCACCAAAGATGATCTCATTTTCAAGAAGCCCGCTTGTATGAATGTCCGGGATTTCAAAGCGCCCGTGTGCAATCATTGAAGAATAAAAAAGGGACGATGCCTGGTGTGCACAGCCTGCCGGCCCGTGAACTATAGTCGCCGCATCCTTTATGAAAGCCGAGACTGAAAGGGCGCCTGAGACCGAGCACCCGTTATGTCTTGATATATTTGAGTGAGAGTGCTTCGAGTTCATCCATCTCCATTGGCACCGGGATTTTGTTTTTATCGGCTTCTGTCTGCATTATTTTTTCTGCAAGATTTCTGTAGATGTCAGCCTGTTCCGAATCCGGTGCATATTCTATTACCGTCTTCCTGTTGACCTCGGAGACCCTTACTATCGGGCTTCTTGGAATAAAGGCGACAAGTCTGGAGTTTATCCTTTCGGCAAATTCGTTTACCAGCTCGTATTCGTTCTCAACATTTGATGAATTGCAGATCACCCCGCCGAGTGTACACCGGTTCTTTGTTCTTCTTGAAAGCCGCGCAATCGCCTTGCAGATATTGTTCGCTGCATAAAGGGCCATAAAATCCCCGGATGTGACAAGGTAGACCTCCTGTGCATAGCCTTCCCTCATGGGCATTGCAAATCCCCCGCATACGACATCGCCAAGCACGTCATAGACGATTACATCGCCATAGAGTGCTTCAAGTTTTTCAAGCAGCTGGAATGTGGCGATAATCCCGCGTCCAGCGCATCCTATGCCCAGCCAACACCTGGTTCAGGACCTCCTGCCTCACCACACCTGATCCCGTTGTATCCTTCAAAGACAATCTCATCAACGGAGATATTGTTCTCACCCTTCTCCCTGACAAGATCAAGGACCGTGGGTATCCATTCACCGTGCATGAGCATGCGTGTGCTGTCGTGCTTCGGGTCGCATCCTATCTGGAGAATATCGAGGGATTTTTCAGAAAGGGCGGCGGAGAGGTTTGCCGATGTAGTTGATTTCCCTATTCCGCCTTTTCCGTACAGGGCGATCTGCTTCATTGCATTATTATTTGTTTTGAAAGGGAAATATTGTTGTTGATTGTTGTGTAGGTTAAAGAACCTGATTTTATGATGCAATATTGAAAATTCTGAAGGTTATATTCATGTTTCAAATCTGGCATATATACTTATATTTTTTTTTAAAAGGAACATAATCCTTATTTTATAGTTCTGATAACTTTCATCAGTTGATTAAAATATCATAATTGTCATATGATCTATTCAGGTTTATTCAATAATGTCTGTAATAAGTGATTCAATAAAGTTAATGTATTATTTATTCAGCCCTTTTAAAAAGCTGATCTTCCTATATTTGTTTTTAGTTCTGATTCTGAGTGCTCTTGAAGTTTTCCGGATATCGCTTGTATATCCAATTATTAATTATGGACTGGGTGTAGAAAATCAGCCAAAGCTTCTTGATGCTTTCTATGAATTTCTGCTGCCTGCATCAATAAATCCATTTATTGCATCCGCAGCTCTTCTCCTCATCACTACAATTTTAATCGCCGGTGTATATTTTACAGTTGCCTATGGTGCTGCTTATTTATTTTCAAGGGTTCGCGATTCTATAGACCGGAATGTTTTCTATACTATTCAGAGGAGGCCGTATTGTTTTTTTGCCAGTAAGAAACAGGGAGATTTACTTTATATTGGTCAGGGGGCTGTGAATGAGGGTAGTCAGGCTGTCGGTGTATTTGTTGATTTCATAAAAAATATTGTCCTGTCATTAATGTACCTGGTATTTCTTTTTTATCTCTCTTTATGGCTTACAGTGGCGGTTATCATCCTTGGTGGATTATATGCTTTTGTGATTAAAAAGCATCTATTTTCTCGTGTGTACCGGAATAGTGGTGAGGTAAATCATGCATCAATGCAGCGATCTGTTGTTTATCAGGAGTTTATTTCCGGTATAAAGACAATCTTCATTACTGGCTCAGAAGGTTTTTGGAGGGAAAAATATGAATCTGCTATAAACAAGCTCTTTAAGGCATATCTCAATATCAATGTATTAAGCAGGATTCCTTCAATTGCTAACGATTTAATAATGTTTTCAATCATATCTCTTGGGGCCATTCTTCTATATTCTTTTACAGGAGGGGACTTTATTAGCTACATTGGAATATTTGGTACTTTCATGTTAGGCTTATACAGGCTTGTTCCGACATTGACCAGTGCTCAAACCAATCTGACTAGCCTTGTTAGAAATCTCCCTGCTCTTGAGCTTGTTTATGAAATCCTGCAGTCGGATGATTCTGGTTCTATC
>CAZPHR010000018.1:539-10206 GCA_964586475.1 uncultured Methanomicrobiaceae archaeon | reverse complement strand
CCCTTGATTTTTTCTGTTCTCTGGTTCTCAGGTATGGATGCAGACGGAGAAGATTGAAAGTGGGAGGTTAAGGTTAGGGGTATTGGGTGGTTTTAATCTTTAGAAGAGATCCTGTTTTGGAAAACTTTGGTAATTGTAATTAACCGGAACTCTCTTCTTCTGACCGGATCTGCGCATATACTTTTTCAAGCAGATGTCTTCCGATAACATTCTGAAACTCTTTTTCATTAATAAAACGGGCGGTCATCTCCTCGTTCTGTTCCATCCGCTCGATGAACAGGTCCTCCAGAACTCCAAGGAATTTATAACCGAAATTCTCCATAGAATTTGCCATTGCCGCCTGCCTTAGATCTGTATCCGCGACTGCGTCTTCCCTGATCGAATCGAGAAAGAGCTGATCAGCCGGTTTGAAATCGGTCCCGAAACGGTCATTGAGAATATCAATCAACTGGGAAAGTTCAATCGTATCGTCTCTTACAACACCTGTTCCGACATCTTTCGGGCCGTCGACTGTTCCATCGCCTCCAAGATATATGTGAACCTGATCATGCACTTTCTGCAAACGGTAGTATTCCAGTGCAACATCATCTTCAATGTTATAGACAGGTCCTTCATCTCTCTTTGGAAGTTTGGTCTGGAGAAATCTCAGGTATGTATAGAGTTTTTCAAGATCTGAATCGCTGAATGGGATGACCTGGGAGAGGAACGCATAGAGGTTTCTGAATGCACCAAGCACCTTTCTGAATTCCTCTCTTTTCTCTGTATCAAGATTCCTGAATCTACCTACTGCAGGATCGATGCATGCATTCAGCCGTTTATGAGTTGTTACGGCATTGCCGAGCTTTGATGAGAAAAAGATTCTTGCAAACTCCTCGACCTCAGGTAGGAAATATACATTATACCCGTCAAGCCTGGCCTGAAGATCATATAGCTGGCTTGCCTCAGCCTGTTCCCCAACAAGCGTCTTTTCATAGTAAGGTTTGAACGCCTCAAGAATATCCTCCGGTTCGTTGACAAAATCAAGAACAAATGTGTCTTCTTTTCCGGTATGTGTCCTGTTCAGGCGTGAAAGGGTCTGGACTGCATGAACGCCTGCAAGCCTTTTATCGACATACATCGTATGAAGCAGGGGCTGGTCGAATCCGGTCTGGTACTTCTCGGCAACAAGGAGCACCCGATATTCATCGGTGGCGAATTTCTCCGGCAGTTCGGTCTCTTTTATCCCGTTGTTCATCCCGGTTTCTGTGTAGAAAACATCATGTATGTCCGGGTCTTCGACCTTTCCGGAGAATGCCACCAGAGCTTTGATGTCGTTATAGCCCTGCTCTCTGATGTATTTATCAAATGCCTGCTTGTATCTTACAGCCTGAAGTCGCCCGGATGTTACGACCATTGCTTTTGCCCGTCCTCCTATTTTTTTCATCGTGAAATGGCGGAAGTGTTCGATCATCACTTCGGTCTTCTGTGCGATGTTATGGGGGTGCAGGCTCATGAATCTTGCAAGAGCACGGGCGGCTTTCTTCTTATCCACCTCGGGATCGTCTTCGATGGATTTAACCAGACGGTAATATGTCTTGTATGTAGTGTAGTTTTGGAGCACATCGAGGATGAAACCCTCTTCGATTGCCTGTTTCATGGAGTAAAGGTGAAAAGGCTCGGGTTTTCCTATTGTTCCGGGAACTCCGAAGACCTCAAGGGTTTTGTATTTGGGTGTTGCAGTGAATGCGTAAAAACTAATATTCTGCTGGCGGCCCCTTTTTGCCATTGTGCGGAGGATCTCTTCTTCATAATCAGGGAGACCGTTTTCGTCTGCATTCCTGGACGCTTCTTCCTCTATGTATGCACCGGAGAGGACCTTTTTAAGTTCAGTGGCAGTCTCTCCGCCCTGTGAACTGTGGGCTTCGTCGATTATCACAGCGTATTTCTTCTTCGGCAGATCTCCGATCTTTTCTGTTACGAAAGGAAATTTCTGAAGGGTGGTGATGATTACGGGAACACCATGCTTTAATGATTCTGCGAGCTGTCCTGAATCTTTTTCTATCTTCTCTACGACTCCCTGTTTATGTTCAAACTGGTATATGGTGTCCTGAAGCTGGCGGTCAAGGACTACGCGGTCGGTTACGACGACAACAGAGTCGAAGACTTTCTCATCTTCTGTATTATACAGGCTTGACAAACGATGTGCAAGCCAGGCGATGGTGTTGCTCTTACCGCTGCCTGCAGAATGTTCGATGAGGTAGTTTTTACCTGAACCTGTTGTCCTTGTGTCCGAGACGAGTTCTCTTACACAGTCGAGCTGGTGATACCGGGGAAAGATGATAGTCTCTGTTTTTATTTTTTTATCCCCGATCTTCTTCTCTTTTATTTCAATGTGAATGAAGCGGGCGAGAATGTCAAGGAAACTTTCTCTTACAAGCACCTCCTCCCAGAGATAGGCGGTTTTGTAATTTCCAGGGTTGTCCGGGTTTCCTGAACCATTGTCCCTGCCTTTATTGAACGGGATGAAATGCGTCTTCTCTCCTGCAAGACGAGTGGTCATATGAACCTCGTCGGGATCTACGGCAAAGTGAACGAGAGTCCGTCTGTTGAACCTGAAGATCTCCTCTTTTGGATCACGATCGTGCCTGTACTGATAAACCGCATTTCTCCATGTCTGGCCTGTCATGGGGTTTTTCAGTTCTGCGGTCGCGATTGGGATTCCGTTTATCGAGAGGGTTACATCGAGCGACTTTTCCGAGTCTGGGGAGAAGCGAAGCTGGCGGGTAACAGTGAGCCGGTTTGATTCATATTTTCTGGAGAGGTCTTCGTTCATTCCGCTCGCAGGTGCAAAATATGCAATGCGAAAGAGTTTGCCATAACATTTGAATCCGTGGCGAAGCACCTTGAGACAGCCTTCATATTGTGAGTCCAGCGCCCGGCATAGTTCGTCGAGGAGTGTCTCTTCTGTCTTTTCTTTTAGAATTCCTGAAAGGTAATCCCATTCTTCCGGCTGGGTTTCCCGGATAAATTCAAGAAGAACGCCGGTATCAAGCGCCCTTTTCCTGTCAAATGATTCAGGGGTTCCTTTTTTATATCCGCCGGAGGAGAGGAGATGATCTTCGATTGCTGTTTCAAAAGCGGCTTCACTGTAGGATTTCATTGCGTTCAGTTGAGGATTTGTCTGCGGCTATAATAAAATTAAGGATAGTAAATTGTATTTTCAAAATAATTGAATGAATTACTCAAAAGGTTTCATCATATCCGATGATGCTTACCATACGCTTTCTTACTTCCTTAAGATCCCGGCTGTCGAGTGTGAACCTGTAATCGGTGAAATACTCGCGGTTTATCGTATAGATCTGTTCACACTTTATGAGGGTATCATTCCTCAGTTCGGGATATTTACCAGGTGTAATCAAATGATGGGTGAAGATCCTGGGGCGGTTTTTTACAGTGTCCCACAATCCGGGATTGACGGATGTCATCGGGACGCAGATTATTGTATTGTGATTGTCGTTTGAGAGTTTTCTGGGGTTCATGACGACCGCAATATAATGCGGTTTCTTCATGGTGCTCTTCGAGATTCCGGTATGCTTTGTCAGGTCAAGGAAGAATACGTCACCCTCACAAAGACCCCTGCCTGTCATTACTCAGCCCTGTCCATAGCTTCGAACTGGAGATTGAGGATCTCTTTGGGTATAGGATCTTCGAAGTCCGGATCAACGTATTCTTCGAGTACCTCCGCTCCTTTTACTGCCTGACCGAAGTAGAAGAAGGCTTCGAGTTCGTCGAATTCGTAATCGTCAAGGACGAGTTTGTCTTTGGTGATTATATCGCTGTTTACCGCATCTTTCCAGAGGCTGAACCTGTGAGTCAATTCACTTACCGCAACTGAATTATGGTCTTTCAGGGTATCGATAATGACATCGAAGAGTTTTAAGTCTTCATCTTTGAAGAGGGAGATTTCGGCTTTTTTTCTGGGGGAATACTGGTACTGATAGCGTTCGGGATCGATCACCCTGCGTGAGACCTCGAAGTACGCATTTTCGTTGTCCGTGTATGAGTACCCTATGTCGGGAACAGGTCCGTTCGGAAGCCTGATGTACTCATCCTCAAGAAGTGTGTCCCCGTTCTGGTTGAACCTGAAAAGGTCGACGAAGAAGACAAACTTCATCAGTTTGGTCCTTCCGATCGCGGGATATTTCTCAACTGCATATATCAGGGCATTCAGCTGTTTTTCGGTCTTCATCTCGATCATCTCATAATTTTAAAATAAAAACACCCGGATCTTTTGCGCTGTTGCTATGTTGTAGCTGTTTAGTAGTCCTATATTGTTTCTTTCTCAAATACTTTATCTCTCGGTTGCGGGCATTTTTTTAGGATTTTATAAATCAAAACCAAAATGAAATGTGGTCAAGTGGTTTCAGGAAATGAACTGGGTCGCCTGATTTTTCATCAATTCAACAAGCACCGTTTTAACGACTTCAAAAGATGCTCCACCTATATTATTGATTACTCCTTTTGCCTTATTCCAACGGCCTTCATCCCGACAGGCATCAAGGAAATCATATCCTGCCCATGTCAATCTGGACGGAATTGCTTCAGGAGAAGAACTTCCCCTGTGGGTCGCATCAATTCTGACCAGAAGTCCAGCTTCATCCATAATATATACATGATAACCCACTTCTTCCTCAGAATAACCATCAATCTTTATTTCTCTATTAACAAAACCCGTTTCGTAGTCTTCCATCGCAAACAAAATTTTCCTGACCAGATCCATATCCCGTTTCATGCTTTCATATCCTGGATTCTCACGTTTTTACATTCTTTTACAGATTTCCACCAAACTCTTTTACTACTTCTTCAGAATCCCTTCCAACAACTACTTTCCCAGTAGCATTTTCGATTAAATCAAGAAGTTTCGCTGCTCTGGCCTGGATGAATGAAGAGAATTCATCATTTCTTATTTGATTGGGATCAATGAGGTGACTTTGGAATATTTCATCAAGTCTCATTGGATCTACATTTTCTTTGGACTGTATCGTCTGGATATAGGTTGATGGCTTGTATCCTCCGAGAATCCTATTTGTTCTGCTTGATAATGGTGCTTTATTGACGATACTGTTCCATTTATGCCGGTCGTATCTCATCTTTTCACAGAAAGCCTTGGGGAATATATGGTGAATATCAATAGCATCGTCGAAGTAAGTGGTTAATTCTATAGAATCCCCGTTGATGAAATCCCTGCTTCCTTTTTTCATAAGAAGTGCCATTAAACCTTTATATGCAGCACTTAGCCTGCTCTGTAAAGTTAAAAGGCGTGTCGGACTGAAGCTTGAATCGCGGATTGTTCTTGGAAGATCTCCGCCATCAATCCAGGATAAAACATCCTGAATATCGAATGCAAATCTTGTTTCATTTGCTCCTCCATATAGTTCTCCGAAGACTCCGCACCAGTACCATTGTATGATCTTTTCTTTTACGGTATCATTCTCAATTCTGTTTCCAAGATGACCACAAATTGCAGATAACGGAATAAACTGGGTTTGGTAAGGGATGTTGCGTTTGTCAAATATCTTCTCCCTGGCGAGTAATTTCGCGGCGGATTCAAGTCCCTGGATGATGCAGTCTGCATTTTTCTTATAATCATCAAGCGATAATTTCAGAACTTCTTTCCTTTTACAGCTTATTGAAGAATTTGACTGAAGATGATTCTTGTAACTTGTAAGGAGTGTAATTGCGGTTAGGAAGGCACTCTCATCGATATCTTCAAGGACTTTTTGTTGTTTGAGCTGCCCCTTTCTTTCTTCCCAGTCCTTTCTGAGCTGGAAATTATCGGCGGCAAATGTGGCAGTCAGTAGTTCAAATACTGTTAAAGAAACTCCACCGGTGTTTACATTTTCAAATACCTGGCATACCGCCTCTTTGGGTGTGTCCTTTGTGAGTTTAATGACCGGGACTTTGTATTGCTGGAAGGGAAGCCAGATATTTTCATCAAACTCCCCTAAAAAGGTCATTTCATTTTCATTGTACCCAAAGAATCTTTGAAATCCGTTTTTCCATTGCGTGTTTTCTGAAGGATTGTATATCAGACTTAGAGGATACATCCTGTTCTCATATTCCTTCTCGCGGGTTGATACGTCAAGTTCGATCTTTCTTCCAAAATCGCTTGTGACAATCTTCTTTTCAGGAACAGATACAATGGCATCGAACCGGTCAGCGTCCTGATCGAGACATTTCTTCATGTCCAGGTAGTAATAGCGATTAATCTGCTCCTTTTTCTCAGTAAGAGTTGGGACAACTTTCCCGCTTAGAAGAGAGAGATATAGGGAAGTGAATCTCTGCTGACCGTCAAGAACAAGTACCTCTGGCACTACTTTATCGCCGTTGGGCACACCTTCAAACAATCTTGGAAGGAAACGAATGCTTTCGCTGACTTCCATCGTCATCACTGCACCTATTGGATATGAGAGTGAAACGCTCGCAATCAGGGCTCTTATCCGGTTATCGTCCCACACCCAGCCTCTCTGAAAGTCAGGAAGCTGGATTTTTTTGTCCCTGATGTCCTTTAAAATGTCACCCAAATTTGGTTCTATCGTTTGAAATGTTCCTGAAGCCGGGGGCATACCTTTTGATTATTTCAGAATGCTCATATAAGTTGCCATTTCGTTACAAAATAAAAGATTATATTTTTATTTTAGATTTATTTTGCTTGTACTTCCCCACGAACATCAATCTTCCCGGTAACCGCCGCCGAGATCAGCGCCGCCCGGTACTCCTTCAGCATCGAAACCGATCTCTCGACCTTCTCAACGAGGCCGTCGATCCGTGCCGTCTCCCGATCGAGGAAGGCGGCGATTGCTTTTTGTTCGGGGAGGGGTGGGATTGGAACAAAAAGAGAATTCATGAACTCTTGATTGATCGCATCCTGTGCTCCTGCTTGTTTAGTAAGTTGAAAAGAAATCTGAATCGGATCGGATTTCATATAATAAAATAAATATTTGTTAACAAATTTTATTGTATCTTTTAACATCATTACATTTGGATTAATAGTATTGATAAGATATTGTCCAAGATAAGAACGCTTAGAAAGAAATTCTTCTTTCAATGGCTTTCTTAAAAAGAATTTAGCTCTAGGGGATACACCTTTTTTAGCAGCATAACATTTGGATTAATAGTGGCTTTTCCTAAATTTGGTGGGAAGTATCCGATTTTACCAATAGTAGCGCCAACCTTTACAATTAAAATTTCTTCTCCGAACAGTTTAATTTCTGGTGATTCTTCATATTTTTCATAAGATAAATATGTCGCTTTCTTGAGGTCTATTTCACCATTTTTTGATATATGTGTTGCTCCAATAACAAGTACACCATCTTCTTTATCTCTTAAATCTGAAGCAGTATATCCTCTCCATCCAATTCTTCCTTTGATATTCCCAATTCTTGATACTCGGTTTTTTCCCCACCCCGCAGGAATCTCACCGAGCCACTCGACCCCGGACTCCTTCATCTCGGCATCCGGGTCAAGTCCCTTCGTGACCACATGGGAGATGAGGGCTGAACGCTTCTCCTTCAGGAGTTCGATCTGCCGCTCCTTCTTTTCGACGATGGCATCGATACGGGCTGTTCTTTCGTCGAGGAATGTGGCGATTGTTTTTTGTTCGGGGAGGGACAGAAGAGGACATCTTATTGAACTAAGCATCTCGAGATTCAATCCATCACGAATCTCTCCTCCTGCAAGATTTCGAATTTTGTCGTAGTTTGAGGAAAGCCACCAAAAAATAAAACGTGAGTTTGTTCGTTCATCAGGGACTATTGCAGCCATTGATTGGTTGCAGGTGGTTTCAATGCCCAATTGAGCAACCATCCCTTTTGTCTTGCCTTGTCCCGCAAGAGCCATTACAAGTGCTCCCTTTGGAATCCACTTAGCACTACTGCTTTTGAAGGCTTCTTCTGTAATGTATGTTGAAGGTTTTACAATCAACCCCTGATTTACTGCACCTGAATTTATCCACGGGATAGTCCCATCATCCCAATATTCCAATTTCCTTTTATCAGGAGTTCCACCAGAATATCGCTGAGAGATCCAACGTAATAACACAGATTCCCAATGGACTGGAATCTCCCCCAACCACTCGACACCAGAGTCCTTATACTCAGGATATGCTTTCCAGTGTCCTGACGAAGAATCGCTCCTGACAGTCATCCGGTCAATCCTCTCCCCGGATCATTTCGTCATCTCCGAAAGAAGACCGGCGATCTCTCCCTCGATCTCCTTCAGGTCGGCCTCGATCTCCTCAAGCGGCCTCGGCGGAGTGTAGGTGTAGAAGTACCTGTTGAAGTTGATCTCGTAGCCGACTTTCGTCCTGCTCTCGTCAACCCATGCATCGGGAACATGAGGGAGAACCTCCCTTTCCATGTAGGCTGCGATATCCTCCTTCAGGGGTACGTTTTCGTAGTCGCGGAGATCGGAATCCGGCTCAGGGTTTCCGTTCTTATCAAGGCATACATCCGCCGTTTCGTCCGGTTCGGACAGTGTAGAAAGGATCGCCTTTGAAAGCGACGCAGGAACCTTCACACCCGCACCTGAAAACGCCTTCTTCATCGCCGCCGAGAACTCATCGCGGTTTTTGACGACTCCTTTTTCGCGAAGCGTTTCAAGAGCGGATATGATCTCCTCCTGGGTCTTCTTCCCCGCTTCAACCTCGGCATCGATCTCTGATTTGTCCTTTCTCTTCCTGCTCTTCGCAAGGTTCGCAAACGCCCCGGCCTCCCTGACCCGTGCAAGCCGTTCGTCCGTAACCGCGTAATTTCTCCGCAGGGGACGCTCGACCGTGATTCTGGAATAGCCGAAATCCTCGTTGTCGAAGATTTTGACAAACTCATTCTCCGCAAAGTCACCGTAAAGCCGGGTGATCTCACCCCGCTGGTCGTCGCAGACCTCATGGCGTTTGTTCCCGAGGCTCTTTCTCATCTTCTTGTAAAACTTCCGCCCGTCGACAAGCTGGATCTTTCCCTTCCGCTCCGGCTCCTTCCTGTTCGTAACCACCCAGAGATATGTAGAGATCCCCGTATTGTAGAAGAGCTGATCGGGCAGTGCGATAATCGCCTCCAAAAAATCGTTTTCGATAATCCACCGGCGGATCTCGCTCTCCCCCGACCCCGCAGAACCGGTGAACAGCGGAGAGCCGTTGAAGACAATCGCAAGACGCGTTCCGCCCTCCTTAGGGTTCTTCATCTTGTTTATCATATGCAGGAGGAAGAGGAACGAACCATCGTTGATACGCGGAAGTCCCGGACCGAACCGCCCTGCAAAACCCTGTTCCTCGTTCTCCTTCCTGATGAATTTCTCCTGCGGTTTCCATTCCACACCGAAAGGAGGATTGGCAAGCATGTAGTCAAATTTCTTGTCAGGGAAATAATCGTTCGTAAAACTGTCGCCGTACCGGATATTATCAAGGCTCTGCCCCTTGATCATCATATCTGAACCGCAGATCGCATATGCCTGGGAGTTGTAGTCCTGCCCGAATAATTGAAGGCTTGCACTCGGGTTAAGCTCCCTCATGTAAACCTCGGAGACAGAAAGCATCCCTCCCGTTCCGCATGCAGGGTCGTAAACCGTCCTTATAGCTCCTTTCTGAGTCAGAACATCCGAATCGGGAGTATAGAGAAGATCGACCATCAGCCTG
>CAZPHR010000018.1:0-529 GCA_964586475.1 uncultured Methanomicrobiaceae archaeon | reverse complement strand
CACGGGGAGTGAAATGATCTCCCGCCTCCTCATTGCTCGCCTCATTGAACCGCCTGATAAGCTCCTCGAAGATATACCCCATCTCGATATTCGAGACCTTATCCGGATGGAGATCGATCTCGCAGAACTTCTGCAAAACCAGGAAAAGGCGATTTGCGGAATCCATCTTTAAAATCTCTTTTTCAAAATCAAAATGCTCTATAATATCCCTTGCGTTCTTTGAAAATCCCTTGATATATGCAGTGAGGTTTGCAGCGAGATTATCGGGATCGCCTTTTAACTTTTCAAAAGTGAACGGACTGGTATTATAGAAACTATGATCCGAGACCTTCTTTAATAACGGTTCGAGATTCTTCACCGGACCTCCCACAGACTGCTCGTATTTCTTCAGTACCGCATCCTTTGTAGGCTCCAGAACACAGTCCATTCTCCTTAAAACGATCATAGGAAGCATGGCATGCCTGTATTGGTTGGGTGTATAAGGCCCCCTGAGAAGATCCGCAACCGAGAAGATGAAACTAACCTTTTC
>CAZPHR010000017.1:5212-10271 GCA_964586475.1 uncultured Methanomicrobiaceae archaeon | reverse complement strand
TCGCAAGGCTGACTACACACATATATATCCGGGTCAGATTGCGGTCTGTACCGGTGATGCAGTCAAAGAAATTTTTTATGACCTGTGCCTGGAATATTTCTCCGCCCATGGTAAAATAATAATCAACAGCTCAATATAAAATGTTTTTGGCTTATTATGCCGGAAAAGGAGATTCTGGTTATTTTTTTGTTGATACGATCTTTATTATGTCGCCGTCCTTTAATTCGTGGTTTTCCTTGATCCTCATCTTTGTTCTGGCATCAACAGCATACAAAAAGCCTTCTCCTATATCGGTATGAACCTGAAATGCAAGGTCGTGCGGGGTGGATCCTCTCTTCATAAGGAATGCATCGGGGAGAACTCTTCCTTGGCCATCACAGTACTTGTTTTCATCCTCTACAGGGAATACTACTATCTGGTCGAGCAGTTCAAAGACCGCCCTGTTTATCGATTCCTGGACTCCGGCTCCGCCGAAATTCTGCAGGATATGTCTTATTGCCTCAAGACCGGATTTCTGGGCATCAGTGAGTTTTTCCGGATTGTTGATGCTGAAATCGGGATCTCCGGGTATGTAATCGATGAATTTACCCTCGGCTGCCTTTCTCAGGGCAAGTTCACTTGCAGCACTTGCAAAGGAGATTTCCTCACTTTTCAGTCTTTCAATGATCTCAGGGGGTGCAAGATCAATCTTATTTCCAATCACAAGGAACGGCTTGGAAGCTCCGATAAGCTCCCCGCAAAAAGCGATCAGCTCATCCGGGGTGCATTTCCTGAGATCAACGCCTACCTTCCTCTGGGCATCGACAACATCCTCGTGCGTGACTGCAAGTCCTGCAAGCTGTTCGGCAACTGCATCCTCTATTGAGAATGATCTCTGCTGGGAAGATCGCTGGATCTTCTGCCAGTTCTTCTCAAGAAGGCCGACCACCCACATCTTCATCTCGGTTTCGATAAACCCTATATCGCTTATCGGATCGTGGGTGCCTGTACCGACGGGATTTCCTTCTTCATCCGTTCCGCCGGAGGCGTCTATGATATGAAGTATCGCGTCTGCTTCCCTGAGGTTGTCAAGGAATTTATTTCCAAGTCCTCTTCCCTTGTGTGCATCGGGAACCAGTCCGGCAACATCAATAAGCCCGATCTGTATGAATCTGACGCCGTCTGTACATGCCTTACAGTCTTCAATTCCAAGCTCCCGGCACGGACAGCTGATTCTTACATATGCAACACCATGATTTGCATCAATGGTGGTGAACGGATAGTTGGCGATCTCTGCCGGTGCAAGCGTACTTGCAGTAAAAAAGGTGGATTTTCCGCAGTTTGGTTTTCCAGCAATTGCAAGACGGATCATGGTTTAACACTCCTGAATAACTGAGTACTCCTGATGAATTAATACCTCGGTTATTAAAACGATTTATACCCTGTTCTTTGACGAAAAATAAATTATTTCTTAAGGTTAAATATAACGAATTATGAGTTATTCCGCCAAAAATACCTATTATTTTGATAATCCGGGTGCAGAGAACACTGCGGACTGCGCAATATTTGCAGTTGAACGTGCAAAAGAACTTGGAATTGATAAGATAGTTGTCGCAAGTTCGAGGGGGCAGACTGCAGGGATATTTTATGAAACCATAAAGGATACAGGAATTTCACTATTTGTCGTTACACATGTGGTAGGATTCAGTGAGCCGAGCGTATGGGAATTTCCGGAAGAGACTGCAGCTGATCTTGAATCAAAGGGTGTAAGGATAATTAAAGGGACTCATGCGCTATCCGGCCTCGAGCGTGCGATCACAAGGTCCCCTAAACTCGGGGGCTCTTCGAGAACTGAGGTTATTGCCGAGGCTCTCAGGAGAACGGTTGCAATAGGCCTGAAGGTTGCGATTGAGTGCACACTCATTGCAGCCGACCAGGGTGCGGTCCCTGTGGATTCAGAGATTATTGCTGTTGGAGGAACTGCCACCGGTGCCGATACTGTCTGTGTGATTAAGCCGGCGCATACTTCTGATTATTTCTCGCTTCAGGTCAGGGAGATTGTGGCAATGCCAAGGAACCGCTGATCATGGGGATGAAATCATTAAAATCGGGTCTTGGGCTTCTTAAAAATCCTGTATTGTGGATTACTCCGATAATATGCGGAATTCTTGCCTGTTTTCAGATGCTTCTGGCGTTTGATGATTCCGGGATATTTTTTGGTGAAAAACTGGGTATAATGTGGCTTTTTATTATGCCGTTCTTCCTGGCCGCGACATATGGCTGTATAAACAAATCCGAATTCACTATCCGTTCATTTATGAATGAGGGGTTTCGCGGGTATTTCAAAATTCTTCTCCCGGGCTTTCTCCTGTTCTTCGTTGCAGCAATAATAATTATCTTTGCATCAGCTCCTGCAATGGCAGGTCTGGGCGGTATTTACATGTTTTTAATGCTTGCATTAGTGTTCGTGCCATTTCTTATTCTTACATTCTTTTATGATACTGCAGCCATCTTTGAGGGGAAGAAGGTATTTGATTCGATAAAAAGAAGTTATGAAGTTGTAGTGCAGAAACCTCCCGAGGTTATCTCTTTCTTTGCTGTCATCTTCCTGCTGTCGGTTATTGTGGGATTTGGACTTATGGTCCTTTGGTCGGGAGCAATGACAGAGCAGCTGATGCCCCTTATGGATATGTCAGATAGTGAGCTCAATGAACTGTCGGCTGATCCTGAAGCATTTCTGGAGATTATCGGCGATTATGGTGTGATGGTGACTTCGATATTTTACAGCTTCGCTGTTTTTCTGTCAGTTTTAATAATCCTTCCTTATAAGGCTGTATTTTACAGGGATTTCCTTATGCCTGTCCGGGCTGAAGAAACAGTCATTGAAGATACGGGCGAATATGATGAAAAGGGAAGATGGTATAAATATTCCTGATATTTTTTTAGTTTAAAAGAATTATTGCTGCAATTCCGCCTGAAAGGGTACAAAAAAGATTCGTTCCGGAGTTGCCAATAACTCCTTTTCTTTCAAGAGTCGCACCGACAATACTGTCGACGTTTGTACCGACAAACCCTGCGAGTGCTGCCACAGGAATAATCTCAGGGGGCGCGATATTCAGGGCAAAAGCAGTAATTCCTATGATGACTGCCGAAAGAGTTGCAAGAATCTCTCCCATAATCGTCACTCCTCCGTCTGTTCCTTTGGGTACTGGTTTTAGTGAAGTTATCAGGAAAGGCTGTTTTCCAAGCATTCCAAGTTCGCTTGCTGTTGTGTCTGCCGTTGCAGCTGCTATACTCCCTACAAACAGTGAAACAAAAGCGATTTCTCCATATATGCCGTAGAGGACTGCACCACAAAGTGCAACAAGTCCGTTTGCAAAAACATTTGTAAAGCCCCTGATACCCCCACGGGATTCTGCAACCCCTTCACGTTTTTTAATTTCATATTTGTATTTTGTAAACACTGTTCCAAGGATGAAGAAAGTAAACATCAGCAAAAACCACCTGACATCTGCAAAGACGATTATCAAAAGGCCCATCAGTGCCCCGGAAAAAAGGCCGGATTTATCTGCGGCTTTCATCCTGTAGGCCGAATATCCGAATGCAAAGGAAATTATAAGTGCAAAAATCAGGGATGTTATCTCTACAGAATAACTGAGATCCTCAAATAGATACATTGTCATCGCGGTACCGAAGCATTCGATCATTATCGCATCCTCTCTCTTTTTAAGAGCGGACTTGAGGAGAAGGGCAACAATGACTCCCGTAATCGGCACAAGTATGTAGCTGTAACCGATGTATGTATAAACCCCTATCGCAGCGGTCATTGAAACGAGGATATTTGCCAGATATGCCCTTTCAGGTTTATCTATTACCCTGAATACAGCCTCCCCCAGGATGACGATAACAAGTGTGCCGAGGAAAACCATCAGCGATACAAATCCAAGGCCGTAAAACAGTGCGACGATGCTGATCCCTATAGCGGAATAGTGCGTATTTTTCATAAGGTAAAAGACGCCGCTTATCAGGATAGCTATCAGTGCAAGAACCCACGCCGGCTGGATAAACGGGGCAATCAGGACTCCGGCTATGCAGAGAATGACCGTGATTATCATATCCGGGCGTGAAAGCATTATGTATAGGTTATATGAAATACCTAAAATAAAGTAATCTTTTTGTCATTAACAGGGGAATGGCGGGCAAAGTCCCGGACAGATCTCCACATACCTGTTAAACAATGCTTTAACGATTCCGGGACTTATAATGGCAGAATATATGATGCTATAAAACCAATTTTTAGGAAATGTCTGCACCGAAGGAAATACCGAAGAATTATGATCCCGCTGAAGTTGAAGAGCGCTGGCTCGGTAAATGGAAGAAGGAGTCCTATTATTTTGATCCCGAATCCGAAAAACCACAGTTTATTATCGACACACCGCCCCCGTATCCTACAGGGAATTTCCACATAGGAAATGCTTTTAACTGGTGCTATATCGATTTTATAGCCAGGTACAAGAGAATGAGGGGATACAATGTAATGTTTCCCCAGGGTTGGGACTGCCATGGTCTCCCTACCGAGGTCAAGGTTGAAGAGATAAACGGAATTACCAAGAACGATGTACCGCGCCAGCAGTTTCGTGAGATGTGCAGGGAGCTGACAATCCAAAACATCGAAAAGATGCGCAGGACCATGATCAGGTGTGGTTTTTCCAATGACTGGAGCAACGAATACATTACAATGCTCCCGGAGTACTTCGGGAAAACCCAGCTTTCATTCCTCAGGATGTATCATAAAGGAGATATCTACCAGAGTGAGCATCCTGTCAACTTCTGCACCCGCTGTGAGACTGCAATAGCATTCGCTGAAGTCTCGTACGAGGACAGGGTGACGAAACTGAACTTCTTCGACTTCGATGGTGTGGAGATTGCTACGACGAGGCCCGAACTCCTTGCAGCCTGTGTCGCTGTTGCTGTTCATCCTGAAGATAAGAGGTATGATGAGATCAGGGGAAAGGCGCTTAAGGTCCCGATCTTCGGCCATGATGTGACGGTTATCTCCGATGAAGCCGTTGATCCGTCT
>CAZPHR010000017.1:2276-5202 GCA_964586475.1 uncultured Methanomicrobiaceae archaeon | reverse complement strand
GACGCCGTTGACATGACCTTCGGGTCCGGTGCTGTTATGATTTGTACATTCGGTGACAAACAGGATGTTCACTGGTGGAAGAAACACAACCTCGATCTCAGAAAGGCGATCGATCTAAGGGGAAGGATGACCCCTGTTGCCGGAAAGTATGAGGGAATGTCTTCAACCCAATGCAGGGAGGCAATCCTCTCGGACATGGAATCACTTGGGATACTGAAGAAACAGGAGGAGCTTGAGCAGAGGGTCGGGACCTGCTGGAGATGCAAGACACCTATTGAGATTCTTTCTGAGAGGCAGTGGTTTGTTAAGGTGCACAATGAAGATATTCTGAAAGCTGCCGATAAGATCAACTGGACTCCCGGCCATATGAAGATGCGCCTGGAGAACTGGGCGTCGCAGATGGAATGGGACTGGTGCATCTCGAGGCAGAGGATATTTGCAACCCCCATTCCTGTCTGGTTCTGCAGCAGCTGTGGAGAAGCGGTCCTTCCGGAGGAAACCGACCTCCCAATCGATCCGACGGTCGACAAGCCCAAAAAGCCGTGTCCGAAATGCGGTTCGACTGAATTTACCGGCGAAGAGGATGTACTTGATACATGGATGGATTCATCCATATCAGTCCTGAATATTACCGGCTGGGACGGCAGTGGGACTCCTGAACGCTTCCCTGCACAGATTCGGCCGCAGGGTCACGATATAATCCGGACATGGGCTTTCTATACTATCCTGCGGTCGGTTGCAATTACCGGGGGGCAACCATGGGAAAATATACTCGTAAACGGCATGGTTCTTGGTGATGACGGCTATAAGATGTCAAAAAGCCGGAACAATATCATTGCTCCAGAGGAGATTTTAAAGGAATACGGTGCTGATTCATTCCGCCAGTGGAGTGCAGGCGGTGCATCGACCGGCCAGGATATCGTATTCAGCTGGAATGATGTGGTTGCTGCATCAAGGTTCCAGACAAAGATCTGGAATATCAACCGCTTTGTCCTTATGCATCTTGAAAAGGGCAACCCCGAGGACATGGAAGCGACATATCTTACAGACCGCTGGATGATACACAGGCTTTCCGAAGCTGTCGAAGAGGTCACAGAAGCAAGGGAGAGCTTCCAGTTCGACCAGGCGATCCGTGCGATAAGGGAATTTGCACGCGATGTCTTTGCCGACAACTATATTGAGATTGTAAAAGGCAGGCTTTACGGGGACGGAGTAGGCAGGGGGAGTGCCCTGTTCGTCCTGAGGGCATGCCTCGATGCGCTCTGCAGGATGCTCGCTCCGATAACTCCGTTCTTTGCCGAAGAGTGTTATTCCCATCTTTCAGGAGGGAATGAGAGTGTTCATGCCCTGCCTTGGGTAACACTGGGCTTCAAAGATGATAAGGCAAAAGCCGAAGGTGATCTTGTCGTAAAGATAGTATCAGAGATTCGGAGGTACAAGCACGATGAAGGTCTTGCACTGAACGCAACTCTCGGGCATGTGACTGTGTATGCTCCTGTGGCTATCGATGACGGCGGCGATGCCTCGGCAACACTCAACGCTGAGGTTGAATGGAGATCAGACAGGCCGGATCTTCAAAAGGTTGTATCCGATGTATCCTTCAATATGGGATTAATCGGTCCGAATCTAAGGAAAAAGGCAAAAGGCTACATGGATGCGATAAGATCGCTTTCCGATGAACAGAAGATTACACCTCCTGGATCTGTAATGGTCGACGGAGAGGAGACCGGTGTTATTCCGGGATCATTTGAGCCTGTATTTGCATACAGGGTTGCCGGTGAGGAGGTAGATGTTCTTCAGGCGGCAGAGGATGTTATTGTAACCATCCGGAAAAAATAATATTTTTAGATTTTATTGCAGGATTTTATTTTTTCAGTTTTTGCCTGGCGACGCTGCTGATTGCCCTGAACTCACTTTCATATTTTTTCCATTCCATATCGAAGCTTAAAAGCTTTTTCTCAGCTTCCTTAGTCAGTATGGCTACTTTCATGAACGTGGGGTCTCTGTCCTTTTCGCGATTATTCTCAATGAGTTTGATGAGCTGGTATAATGCAGTCCTGATATCTCCCAGTCCTGTATGAAGGCTCTTCATTACGTCCTGCCTTTCGGTAAATTCCCTGTATATCAGCTCAAAATGCTTTTTTGCCTCTTCCAGATCAGTAACATCCCTGATGATTGTAATTACTGAGCTTACAGCCCCGTTTTCTTTTACCGGAATAAAAGAGTAGTCCAGGGTTATGTTTTCTCCATTCATGGTATACCTGCATTTTCTCTCTTTTTGATGACCTGTCCTGAATACTTCGTCATAGTCACTGATATCAACTATCTTTGAGAAAGTGCCTGTTTCATATATCGGTCTTTCCAGCTGGAATCCTGTAATTTTTAGTTGTTTCGCCAGATTTGAGAATTTATTGTTATAATGGCCTATGTGATAGCTCCTGTCGACTGAAAAGACAATTTCATCCATTGAGTTGAAGATAAGATCATAAATCCTGCCTGAATCATAGGACTGATCCCTGTTTGGATCCCTGTTGATAACAAATATCTGCTCCTCAAAATTATCTGAATAGTCCCTTACAAAACCTGTATTTACCCTGACAGGAATTTTTTTATTTCCGGGAAGCCTGAAGAAAAGGTCATCGGGCATTTCAGGAATAGTCTCTGTTTCATTAATCCGGCTGTTTTCTTTAGAACCCAGGAATGACAGGATCTTCTTGCCGATCATTTCATTCTTTCCGAAACCCGAGAAAAGCTCCATCTCAGTATTTATTCTTGTTATTGCTCCTCTCCTGTTTACCGTAAGTGCGGGTGCAGGTATCTTTTCTATCCTGGATTTTACCGGGTCTATATTTGCCTCTTCAAATTTTTCTTTGAGTTTTCTGCTGTCACTGTTAATCTTCAGCGCCTGTTCAACTGTAATTATTAC
>CAZPHR010000017.1:0-2173 GCA_964586475.1 uncultured Methanomicrobiaceae archaeon | reverse complement strand
GATAAAAAATCCTTCAAACCCACATTTTTTTATCTCCGGCAGGACCTCCCTGTCGCTTGTTCCGATGATGAATATCACAGGAATTCCAAAGGTCGCCTTTATCTTTTTGGCGGCATTGATCGCAGTTATACTTCCTGCGACCTCGCTCTCAATTATTACGAGGTCGACATTTCCGGACCCTGACTGAAGTATGGCATCGCAGCTGTCAACAGAGAGGCCAAGGACCTCATATCCCTGTTTTCTTAATATTGATTTCAATTCCATCGCATCTGCGATGTCATCTATCGCGAGCAGAATTCTTTTTGGTTTCATATTCCGTCCCCTGAAATCCCCAATTCAGTTCTTATTTCCTATTAGTTGTACTACAATCCCGTTGTTCTTTATAGAAAATCAATATGACTGCTGCCGGTGTCTATCTTCGTCTCAGGAGAATATTTGAAAATAAGGGTTTATTTTTTTATTTCTGCACGTCTTTTTATCTCGCCGGCAACGAATTCGGAGATCTCAGCCGGGTCCAATAACGCATCGACAAGTACAAATCTTTCAGGCTCCTCCCCGGCAAGAATGATGTAATTGTTTTTTACCTCTTCAAGCGTGCTCATGCACTCAAAATGCTCATGGTGCTTCCGGTCCCGGTTCAGCCTTTCAAGTGCATCTTCTACAGGAATTACCAGGAGAAATGTCAGATCCGGGACAATTGTCCACCCTTTGTGAATATTTTTTATCCATACCATAGGGTCTGGAATTATGTCTTTTAATGTCGATGCCTGGTATGCGTAACGTGAATCTGAGTACCTGTCAGATATCACTATCCTTCCCTCATCCAGTCCGGGTCTGATTACTGTTTCAAGATGCGCGGCATGGTCGGCAGTGAATAAGAGCGCCTCTGATACCGGATTGATATTCTCGCCAATGCCCCTCCGGACCATCTCTCCAATCCATGTTGATCCGGGCTCCCTTGTGAATACCGGGTCCAGATCGGAGAGCAGATCTTTCAGATTTTTTATGAGCGTTGATTTTCCAGTCCCGTCAATTCCTTCAATTGTTATCAGCATAAGAATCCCTTTTTCACGATTTCCTGGGGAATCAGTCCTTTATGGACTGCAGTCGCTATGATTGCCCCGTCGAATCCTGCATCCTTCAGTCTCCACAGGTCATCCATCCCTGTTACGCCACCGCCATAGAAAAGTTCCGAACTGCAGCTGTCCCTGAGTCCTTCAATGTCGAGTCCGCCCATGCTGTCCTCTGCACCGACACTCGAAAGATTCAGGATTATATAGCCTTTAAAACTGTAGTCTGAAGCATTTTTTAAGATAATCGAAGGCTCTCCGCCCCCGGGAACAGCTTTTTTGTCTTTCACCACTATGCTGAAATAATCAAAGTCGGTATATCCGGATGGCTCTCCGCGGCATGTTTCGGTACTTACAACATTTTTTATCCAGGGCTCTTTCATTGCATCTTCGGGGCTGCGTGCACCTCTGTTCAGATATGCGGTCTTCACCCCCCTGCAGGCGAGAACAGCTCCGTCATTGTCTCCTTTTCCTTCAATTCTATCCAGATCTGCAAGGTAGGGGTATTTAATTCCCATTTCACTGATGTATTCATGCGGGATAACAGAGCGGGCAAGCCCCCAGTCGAGAGGCCTGTATCCGTCCCTCTTTCCTTTGTAGCCGTGTACAACAATCCCGTCCATTATATCTATTGCAAACAGTATTTTCATTGTAAATCCTTTTCTAATACTACTCTTCTTTTCAGGAACTAAAAATATCATGATTCAATGCAGGATAAATGCCGGATTTATCCCTGTCACCGGTTCTCCAGAATTGGTACATATAAAAATCACTAATTATATTGAACTATAAAATTTAGTATGGATTTGTTGGTTAGTCCAAGTAGTGTGGAAGAGGCATCACTTTCACTGGCAGCAGATATTATAGATGTGAAAAAACCCTCTGAGGGTTCTTTAGGGGCAAATTTCCCCTGGGTTATTTCAGCAATTAAAGATCTGACAGATAAGCCTGTAAGCGCGGCTATCGGGGATTATGAATATCGTCCCGGTGGAGCGGCCCAGGGTGCCTTTGGTGCTGCAAGCGCAGGTGCTGATTATATTAAAATCGGACTTATGCTGAAGGATAAATCCGAGGCTTTTGAGATGATTGAATCTGTCACAAAG
>CAZPHR010000016.1:0-10405 GCA_964586475.1 uncultured Methanomicrobiaceae archaeon | reverse complement strand
TCATATACCGTACTAGCTTCGGTTCATCCCTGTGCATACAGGGAACTCGTCACAATCCACCTGTTTACTTTCGACTGATTCGGTTCATCCCTGTGCATACAGGGAACTCTCATCTGCTTATATATCAGAAAAGAACCTGATATATCTACTTTTGCTTCTTAACATCCGGGAGGAATGAAATCAACTTAATACCATCCATCTCTCTCGGGATTCGCCTGTTAACCCCTACGGTTTCAAAATCGAAACCTGCGTCATTAGGTGTATGCCATGCCATCACCGCATTACCCTTACCAATACCTGATACGACCTGATCCCATATCATATCTCGTACACGAACAGAATAATTGCCTGCATAAACACCGGATCTAAGCTCCACCATCCAGACGGAAAGCCTGCCTCTCAAAGAAGGAGGTGCCTTTTCAAGAACAATCATCATAAATCCCATAAATTCACCTCAATCCCGAAATGCGGGTGGAACCATATCATCATATGGTTTTGGAACATCAAGGCCACCTGCGTCAAGTACTTCCTGGATTGTCGGGATGATCATCTCAAGTGTTTTTTGCATCCTGAACATATCCCTGCATGATCTCCGGACTTCCTGTTCAGGACTCTCGGGTTTTAGTGAAGCAGTGTAGAATGCAGCCGGAACAACTGTTTCAAATTTGAAAATATCCGCAATATCATATACAAAAGAGAGCGGTTTTCCTGTATGCAGAAAACCAATCGCAGGAGAATACCCTGCGGCAAGAATTGCTGCCTCGGTTATCCCGTAAAGGCATGATGTTGCCGAACTGAGGCAGCGGTTCGGGAGGTCCGCATAACTCCAGTTCCCTGGTTCGTATCTTCTTCCTCTCCATTCAATACCTGCCTCCTTCGCTATTATCTCGTATTGTTCTCTTACACGGACACCTTCCATCCCTCTTAGCTGATTAATCGAATAATCAGAAGGAATTTCTTCATTGAACCTGAGTTCAAACATCTTCCTGACAACCTTCAGCCTTGCGGAAGGATCAAGGGCAAGCCGCGCCTGGTAGAGCAACCTGTCGGATCGTGCACCCCCTGGATGACCTGAAGAATAGAGACGCACACCCGCTTCACCTACCCATACAAGAAGTGTTCCGGCCTTTGCAGCAAGATCCACAGCCGCATGAGAAACCCTTGTCCCTGGTTCGAGCATTATGCAGGCCAGACCACCAACAGGCACCTGAACGCGGACACCATTAACATCGATTAGAACAAAGGCCCCGTCTGAGACATCAAGTTCGCCGTACTCAAGAAAAATAAGTGAAGATCTCTCCTTCATGGAGATCGGTTTCAAAGGGGGAACCCGGGGCATATTCCCACCTCAAAGGGGTTTTACAAGCATAAGACCACAGCCGAATCCTTTCGCAGGACCGACTCCGCTTCCAAGAGTTTCAAGGAATTTTTCACTGTTGTCAACGGTCAGGACGCCTGTAAAATCAATAGTACTTAAAGAAACCTTCCTGTTCTTTTTACCCTGCATAAAATTGACCTGATTATAAGCATCAGAACGCACCTGACCCTCCTTAATAGAGAAACCAAGTCTTTCTGAACGGGAAGACAGCCACCTGAAACCTTCCTGCTGGACAATATCTGCAACTGGTGGAAGTTGTGATTTATCACCGTACTCATCAATTATCCGCTTTTTTGCATCCATTACAACATCGTGCTTGTATCTCTTCTTTTTCACTCCTTTGGCTTCAGGAACGGTTTTTGTAACAACAGGATTTGCACGAAGAGAGAACCCAAGTCTCTTTCCCTCGGGTACCTGGGGGTTATAGGGTTTGATTTCCACATTCCAGAGAGTGCCCGGGTAAAGAGGTTCTCTTGCAGAAACAATCAGGATTACCGGTTTACCCCTTGAATAATCAACCCTGTAAAGGAAATCCCTCTCTCTTTCCCCAGAATCGGAGAAGAGGTCCCATATCATCGAATGGATCTGATACGGGCCGGTTGCTACATTCCAGAAATCTTTTGATTTAACTGCATCCGGCTGAAGTGATATCTTTGAAAAGTACATCTAATTCCCGCCTCCCAGATCAACACTGGCATAATACTCTCTCCTGTCAGAGAACTGCCATCTCTTCCTGCTTAATGGGTTATCCCTTAGAACCTGTAGCTCACCGGCTTTAAGGCCGGAAACACCATCCTCATCCCAAAACATTACTGAACTCCCGGAACAGGCAATTGAATCCAAAAAGCTCTCATCTCCAAAATCAGCCGATTTAAAGGCTTCCAGAATGGAATCGGTGTCAACAACCTTTGCATTCGTAGGTACAGATATAGGGCATGACTTCCGGCCAAGATATGGAACAAATACCGGGCTCGAAATAGCTGAAGCAATCTCCCCTACAGAATAAGGAGCATCATCTCTACGTTTCCATACACACACAGTGGAGATAAGATCGCACAGATAATCCCTTTTTGAGATTATAGTCCCGAGTTTATTCCGCGGAATAGATACCTCGTCCTTTCGGGTAAGGATATGAGGATTCCTCTTAACCTCAACTGCCGGGGCTGCCTGTACTGTATGATAATCCTGAACAGGAATTCCTATAGAGCTCACAAGCGTTGAAAATCCGTATCCGGACGACAAACTCCTCAGAAGTAAATCTTCTTCACGCCTGATACCGAGTGCTCCGGCAATAAAGCCCATCACAGCTGATTTCGACGGGTGCGAATATGTATGCCTGTTTTCTCCTACTGCAACAGCACCATACGATGCCATTGGCCCGTATAGACGAAAAACGCAGTATGCCGTCATTTTATCAACCATCACCTGCTTACAAATGCAAGGATTTCATCCAGTGATCCTGTTCCATCCTGAACATTCATTGAGATGAAGTCATCTGTACATTTTCCATATACCTTTTCCATATTGCCACGGACAGCCTCAAGCTCCCTGACAGATCCTCCAAGCATATCAACATCTCTTACAGGTTTTAAAAACGATACAGCCAGCGAACGGGGCTGCTGTGTTCCCTTCTCTGCAAGGATATATGAGGCATATGCCCTTGATGCAAAACTGTTCTGCTTACCACCCGGTGAGACCTTTGCAGAGGCTTCAACCAACGCCTTTATCGCCTTGTTAGCAAGTTCTTCATCACCGGACAGATTTTCGACAAGGAGATCGCGGTTTATACAGACATACGTGTAGAAAAGACCCGCAGCAAACTCCGATTCTCCAATATGTCCCGAACCAGTATCAGCTCCGGTGTTCAGGTCGTCAACCGCAGTAAAATAATCGTCTTCAACTATTACGTCATGAACAGTGATTGCATGGGATACCTGTACTGCAGCATCACAATTATAAACCGGCGCATCTGCAAGCATACGACCAAACATCCCTATATCTACTGTTTTATGAGATTTCCTGAGAAGATCAAGATCTGAATCATCAGGAGCGTTCCCGGATTCAGCAATTTTGGCTAACAGGGAATCAATCGCCTCAATCTCTTCCTGGCTGAAATGAACCATCTGCTTATGAACCGGAGAATCCTTATCACATTTTCCGAATTTTGATGCTATCGCGATTGCAGCTTCTTTCGCTTTTTTCTCAGGTATCTGAGAATGTGTGCCATCGGGATTTCCATCAAGAACGGATTTCAGCGAACTGCCCGAAGCAAGGGCTTCCTCAATGTTGGAGCCCATTCTTCTTGTTCTAACCCCTATATAGCCAGAGAGAGATTCCTTAAAGACATCTGACTGTCTCCATGCCCTCTTCAGGCTCTGCGATGATACTCTCAGACGTTCCTTACCACCCATAACCGCCGTCTTGGGTCTTCCAAGATCGTCCCTGTTCAGGTTCGATGGGGGATACGATACAAGTAAATGCAACTGTATAAATTCACTCATTTTATTCACTCCTTAAACGATTTTTTCATAATAGGCAAGAGCCCACTCTTTTTTTGTTCTGTTGTTCCACCAGTACAGCCCGTTTGCAAGATCAGGAATCGGGGCCGAACCGCCTGTCAGCTTTACAAACCGAATCATTGAAGAATACAGGTTTTCCGGATTATCAATAGAGAGCAGTTTTTCAAACCGCCGCTCGCTTACCTGCGGATCTTCTCCTTTCTTCTTCGCTGTCGCCATTAATTCAGGATAATTTATCCCTTCAGGGCTGTTTTTTACATGGGAGACAACACCTGCAACGATTGCAAGCCTCTCGTTGTTAACATTCAATTCTTTGTTCCGCAATTCCTTCCTTAGGCGGTGGAATGACGGAGAGAATGCAACCTCTTCGTATGAATTGCAACGGCGAAGCATTGCACGATCACCTTTGAAATTGTCAAGATTCCTCCACCACTCCAGCAAAATATCAGAAGAAATTGGATCTTTAAAATTTAGGTATGTCATTTTTAACCTCCTTTTTCAATCTCAATAGCCTTTTCATTCAAATCCCTCCGGAAAGGCCAAGGGTTTTTGAAATATTCTTACTCTTTGGACTGGTAAATGCCACCAGCCTCTTTCTTGCCTTAATGATACGCTTAGGATCAACATCGCCGGCAAAATGAGAATCTGTATAAAAGTCAAAAATTTCCTCGAGACTGTACTTGTTCACCCTGCGAAGCCAGTTTAACTTGATAGAAGAAACATCTCCTCCATTCCGGATTTCATTAAGAGTTTCTCCAACATAATCGAAGAAGAGCGGTTCTGTTTCAGACCAGAAACGCTGCTTAACTACGGTGATCTCTCCTTTATCCTTTGGACGGGAGTACCAGGCTTCTTTAACGCAGCTGTGAAGAGTGGACTGTAAAAGCCCTGCAGTTCTCACAATCTGGGAGATATTGCTCTCGTACTCATCGCGATATTCATCCTCAACAAGAGTAAGCGGCATTCTGCTCTCGTACCAGCATCTTGCCTTCATATTGTCAAGATCATAACCAAAAGACCATAATTTAAAAGAGATTCCTCTTCTTTTCATTAGTCCACTCTCATTATAGAACCTTTCAACGACAGGGGCAACATGACGATTTTCGGCATGATCATTCTGGATCAGGCCCAGCCAGTTTCTGTAAGACAGGCCTCCGGGCTGGAGATGGACAGGCAGCCATTCTTCACCACTTTGATAATAAGGAGATAATGTGTGCTCCCATGTCGAATCATAAGAGATTCCATAGGGTTTTGTATAATAGCCCTCAATGAGCATCCCGGAACTGCAGCCACACAGATCGCATTCTCCGGACTGGACATTGTCATAATCCAGCCAGATTCTCCTTCCAGTACCCCAGAAAATCTGGAGGCGGTTTGCATCGAGAAGAGTCATTTTTGGCTGCTCTTTCCCATATTCTCTCCGGGTATCCATCCATGGAAAGATATCTTCTTCAGCGTTTTTCTCTTCAAAAGAGAATCCACTGAAAAAGCGCTCTTTTGGAAGAATGTTGAGCCAGACTGTCTCCTGGAGATCTCTTCCCTGAACAAGACATGACAAAGGTCCTCCTCCGCGAAGTCCGGTCATATGTCCCGCCCCTCCTGCCGGGCCGTTTAACTGGAGGGTCATGAGACTCATGGAAGCGCAATACGGGCAAATTCGGTTTACACTTTTACGCTTGAGAAAGTGATCCTTATTCTCTTTTATGGTATTTTCACCAGGCATTTCAATTAACAAACTGTCAATTGAACGTTTTTTACCCTCAGAAGATGTTGCATCCTGCATAAAGCGGGGTTCATCATCTCCATTGAGATTAAATGCATGGGAAAAACTACCAAATGCCTCTTTTACCTCATCAACCGACGGCGGACTCTCCAAAAGGTCTTCCCAGTCAAAACGATCTTCAGGAGCCATCGTGGTCTGGGCAAGGCCGACCATAAACTGGATCAATGACCCGTTAAAATCGGGTCGCGGTGCATTGAATTCCGCCACCTCTGACTCCCTCCCCAGGACTTCAGAAGGAGTTACAGTTCCCTCTGAACCGTCACTGAATCTCACCGGGATCCATGCATCATCTATCAGGTTCAGCCGGTTTTTTGTTATCTTTTTCACCTCCTTTGAGATTATTATTCAAATAGCAACACAATGGGATTGATTATGCACCGAAAAGGTGCGAATCACTAAGGTTTTGATACCATAAGCCCCTCCTTTCGTGAGTAAATTATATCAAACACCTTTCCTTCGGAATCCTGAAACCTCCCGGTCCATATTGAACCACCTGTTCTATCCAGGGGGATGAGCAAACTCCATTCACCATGATCCGACATAGTTTCCTTCGTTTTTTCGATAGCAGACTGAATATTATCATTAAATTGGGGTTTTATCGGAAATGCGGACTTCCGGACATTTACCTGACTCAAATCCCATTTATCCTCACCATACAGGGGCCTGATGAAACCACTTTCTTCATCATAATATCCCAAAAGGAGAGTTACAGTCGGTTCTGAAAGGCGTGTGGGTGGATTTTCATCATCTTTCCATGAACCCTCATAGCAGTATCCGCTTCTAACACTCAGGCCGCTCAGATTAGCCATTGCTTCTGCCCTTTTTCGCTCATATTCAGCCTTTTGATCACGCTCTTTCAATTGTTGAGGAATAGTCCTCTGGGATTCTTCTCCATAAACTCCTTCAATAAGATCACGTGCATCATCAGGTGTCGCAATTTCTCCTGTTTTTGAAAGAAGTTTTGCAGTCAGGTAAAGATCTCCATGTTTTGGATAGACATATGCAGCTGATGAAAGGAGGCTGCTGTACCAGTCTTTGTTAGGATCCTGAACAGGTTCAGGTGAATATATCCATAAAACGGGTTTTTCATTTCTACCTTTCCTTACATGCCGGTGAAGACGACCGGCACGCTGGATAATAAGATCAACAGGAGCAAGATCCGTTACCATGCAGTCAAAATCGATATCCAGAGACTGTTCTACGACCTGGGTTGCAATAAGCAGCATGCCTGAGCGGTCCTCATCTTCGCTACCTTTTCCGAACTTCCTGACGACTTCTTTCTCAATATCAAGCCGATTCCCCATTATAAAGCGTGAATGGAATAAAACCAGGCGTTCTTCCGGAATAACTGAACAAAATCTTTGATAAGTGCTAACGGCATCCCTTACAGTATTTCTTATCCAGCAAACACACCTGCCCTTCTCAAGTTCGGATATTATCCTGCTGATAAGAGATTCTTCATTATCCAGCAGCTCAACAGCGACCGATCTTTCCGTACCTTTTCTTGCAGGAAGTTCTGTTTCAAAAAAACCATCTGCCGACAGATGAGTTACAAGCGGATACCCGGTAGACAAAGGTTTTGGATGAGCATATCCGGCACCTTCTGCAAAAGACTGCAGGAAAACCTCTTTCATCTTCAAAGGAAGGGTTGCAGAAAGCAGTATTACACTCCCGCCAAGACCAGAAAGGAATGCAAGCAGGATTTTCAGAAGTTGTGCCATATAACTGTCATAAGCATGAACCTCATCCACTATCAGGACATTCTGGAACAATCCAAACAACCTGAGAGACTGATGACGAACAGGAAGAATAGCTACAAGGGCCTGATCAATGGTTCCAATACCAACGGGTGCAAGCAAGGCTTTCTTTTTATTATCTGCAAGCAATCTTGAACAAATAACCTCTGAAGGTTTTTCATCAACGTTATATCCTGATTTCCCTCCTGAATTCTCCAGAGACTTCATGAACATTTCAGAATGCCGACTTGCCCCATGTGCAAGAATCAATGACGGTTCCTGCCCCGGTTCATAGAGATTTCTGTAACATCCGGAAATCCTGTCATACATCGCATTAGCGGTTGCCATCGTCGGAAGACCGATATAGATTCCACTGGCAAATCCATCTGCCATTAAGCGGTGAGCGAGTGTAACAGCCGCCTCTGTCTTTCCTCCTCCCGTTGACTCTTCGATAATATAGAGATGGGGACCTCTACCCGGAGATTCTTCTGAGGCAAAAACCTGTAAAGGACTCGGAGATATCTCAGAATTCTTAAAGAATGGGAAAACAGCTTCTATACCCGTTTCATATGATATATTGCTTGGAATTGAAGCCGTCTCTTTTAAAGCCTTTTCAGCTTGTGGCAGTGCGATCTCTTTCCAATATTTTTTAATTGTAAATATCTGAGGGCAATAATTAAACAACCTGATATCTGAAGCTATCCAGTCGGCAAATACAGCAAGACCTGCAATTACCCAGGAAAATTTCATGAAATCCTTTCTCTTTTCTCTGGATACGGGTTTTGTAATAAGAGGTTTATTACCAATCAGGAGAGAATAGCAGTCCTTTACATATGATTTGACCGCATCTTCATCATCCTGATTATAAAGACTCCTGATATTCACTGATATGGTCTTACCGCCATCCACCGGAACGCCGTGATGCCCAAATGAAGATTCGGATATATATTTAAAAACAATTTCCAGATCTCTGCTTTTAATTCCCTCAGGCAGTTGAAACAGGTCGCCGTTTACAATGAGATCCTGAACAATTTCCTCAAAAATAAGTTTGCCAAGAATATCATGACGGAGAGGATAACCGAGTTCCGCTTTCCTTCCATTCAATTTCTCAAAAAGATCCCTGTTCAGGCCCTGAAATGATTCGGTGAACTTCCCCAGATCATGAAGCGCGAGCCAGAATGTTACAAACCGGATAGATTCTTCAGAACTCCATCCGGTAAGATTTGTGATTCGTTTTAATAGTAAAGGATTGTTTGACAGGATCGTATTTCCTACTGCAGCGACATCAAGACAATGATATACAGCAGGATGATAGGTTTCTTCTCCAGAGTTGCTTTTGCCCCAGTAATGATAATATTTTTTTTCCGTAATTACGCCCCCGTAATTTTCCTTGTTTTTATACTCGCATTAACATTACTATTGATCTTCTGAGTCATACATATTTAGATGATTGTATGAAAAAGAATTATTTATATTTATTTACAATAATTACATAAATTAATTAAATTATGGAAAATATTGAAAAACCGGGATACCCCCGAAGAATACATATTACTCCTGTGGGCTATGAGATTGATAGGGTAGTGCTTCCTTTAATCGAGATGGAGGCGGATAAAGTATATCTAATAACTGAAAAGGAAGAAAAGGATGACACAGGCCTTTTTTACGTTAAAGAGATAGAAAATCAGCTCTCAAAATTGAAACGGCCAATTGAGATTGAGAAACGAGGAACTGATATTGTCGGAAGAGATCTCTATGATACTCTGAGGATTTACCGCCAGATTGCAGAAGAAGAATCGGGCAATCACATCTTCGTCAATGTTTCAACAGGGACAAAGATACATGCAATTGCAGGTATGATGACCTGCATGATATTCAGGAAAGAAAAAAATCTGTTTACTCCTTATTATGCCGTCCCATCCGATTATGACAATGAACCGGAAGCAGGCCAGCAAATCTCAATCGGTTGTAAAGAGATTAAAAAAATGCCTAATTACAGGATTGAAAAGCCTCCTGATGAACTGATTGACGTTCTTGAGGTTCTATCCATAGCCCGGAATAAATACAATTCAATATCAAAAAAGATCCTGATAGAGGAACTTGAAAACTCAGGAATAAAATTGCTTAACGAAAAATCAAAGGACGGACTGGTTGCTAAATATAATGCACTTCAAAGGAAGTACATAATTCCCCTCATTGAATGGGACTATATCACACTCGATTATTGCGGAAATCGTCCAGTAATAAAAATTACCCCGGAAGGAATTAACGCCCTTTCTTTTTTGAAAGATTAAAAAATCAGAAGATATCAATATACAATGGTCTTATGGAAGAATGATGAAGCAAATGGAATCCGATAATCCTGATAATTTTGAAATCTCTCTTGATGGAAAACAAAGAAGCCTTTACAGCCGGTGTGGGATCTGCAGACACTTCAGAGGCTGGAAAAGCAGAAAAGGATGGGCCAACGGAATTGAATATTGCGATGCTTTCCCCGATGGTATTCCCGATGATATATGGGAGGAGAAAATTTCTCACGATAAACCATATTCCGGAGATAATGGAGTTATTTTTGAATTAAAGGATTAAATTAAGGTAATCAATTTTTTGCTTTTTAAAAAAAGGTAAGAAACCCTGTGTTATAATAATCATCCACAGGAAATCGCCCACGGCACATGGAACCTGCTGGTGATCCTGGATTCTGTTGTGAACTGACCGAATCATCACCACATATAATACATCTTCATCGTCCCCTTCGCCGGCATGCCGTCGTGCGGTTCTATGATGATTACAATCTCCTTGTTCCCGTGGCTCTCGACGCTTCCGGAAGAAATCCCGCTGAAGAAGTCAGTGTAGCCGACAGATTCGGGATTGAACGAATCTGCGGTTCCCCTCACGTAATAGTCGTCCCATGCCGCCTGGTAGTCGTCGCACTCAATCATTGTACCTTCGCCGACTTCACTTCCAATGTTAATTACTGCACCCATCA
>CAZPHR010000015.1:7959-10432 GCA_964586475.1 uncultured Methanomicrobiaceae archaeon | reverse complement strand
AGAAATTATTGTATGAAATCCGCCTTTTGAGACGTAAACAGAGCCAGTATTGAGGGTTTCTCCATTTTCCGTCTCTTTGACCTTAAGTGGTGAGATCCTGTTAAGCCGCTCTGCAAGTGATGCTGTAAAACCGGCAGGCATATGCTGGGTTATCACTATAGCTGCATTCAGGTCGGCCTTCAGGGAGGAGACTATCATATCCAGCATTGGGGGTCCACCGGCTGAAGATCCGATCATAACAAGATTTTTGGCAGGTTTCTCAATTATACGGGGTTTGTCAGTAATGGAAGGAATTGTAATCAGGTGTTTGATCTTTGATACGAGTTCCTGTTCAATACCACGAATTTTACCCAGATTTTTTGGTTTCAACATGAAATCGTCTGCACCAAGGTCCAGACCTTTTTTAGTGAGTTCAGCATCTTTTGATGTGAGTGTTGAAAGCATCAGTATTTTTGGAGTTTTTTCATGTGACTGAAGCTCCTCAAGGACTTCTATGCCATTCATATTAGGCATCTGGATATCAAGAGTTATCACATCGGGAGAAAGTTCTTCAATCTTTTTTAATGCCTCTCTGCCGTCATCTGCTGTACCTACTACCTCTATAGATGGATCTCTGCCGAGCAGATCTATGAGGACCGTCCGCATAAAGACGGAATCATCAATTACGAGAACTCTTATCATACAATGGTATGCTGTTTTACGAATTCAATACGTTGTTCACTTCTTCCAATACTTTGGGAGCCTGGAAAGGTTTGACAATATATCCCTTCGCTCCGGTCTTTATTGCAAGTTTGACCATTTGTTCCTGTCCTACTGCAGTGCACATAACTACTTTTGCAGAAGGGTCTTCGGCCATAATTGCTTTTAAGGCCTCAATGCCGTTCATCTTAGGCATTACTACATCCATTGTAACCAGATCCGGTTTCAGGCTTTTATATTTTTCAACAGCCTCTTCGCCGTTTTCTGCCTCACCCACGATATCATGAGAACCGGAAAAAAGGATATTTTTCAGGAGTGTTCTCATGAACATGGTATCATCTACAACTAAAATCCTTCCCATTCTGAATCATTATTACTTCATCTACAACCGCTATTAAGACTATCGAAAATCACAAGGAAGTTTGGAAATAATATTTTATACAATCTGGTTTCAAAAAATGTTTTTATGTTTTTACAGCCTCATTTACAAACCTTACACCTTTTGTTGTAAGTTTAACTTCACGTCTTGTCATTACTACTTCAACAAGGCCTTTTCCTATAAGCTTGTCATAGATCTTTTCGATATCTTTGTGGGAAATATTAACCATCTTTTCAATTGCATGCGAATCCATCCCCGAATAGACAAGCATTGCAACCTGTGCAGAGATGTCGTCAACATCGCCGGCACTAATTTCGGTCCCTTTTGTAGCGTCCTTAAGATAGTTAAAAAGGATCTGGAGTGTTGTAAGAGGACATAGAACGAAACTTGTTACTACCTCTTCATTTTCAATATTGACAATCTGAACAACATCACTGTCTTTTTCCTGAACTTCTCTTTTTGTAAGTTCAATCCCTGTAACATCATCAATTGGAATGCAGATCTGTTTATTCTTGCTTACAAACCATATCCCGGTTTTTAGGACGGCAATTGCTCCTTTTTCCCAGGAGGCATTACTCACCATTACACCGCCCCTGATTGCAGGGGACATGAAATATGCCATCAGCCTGTATGCAGAACACCCCATAATTATTGTTCTTTTAAGAATCTGAAGCACTTTGGGAATAGATGCAATTTTGTAGGAATCACCCTTTTTTGTGTTGATTGTGATAATATTCTTTTTTTCCTCAAGATCGTCAATGGATTTTATTTTTATTTCAGCCGATATTGGTTCAGGCAATATAATTTTTTCTTCATTTATTCCTAATTTGGCTGATATCCACTTCCCTTCGTGTTCGATCTTTACAGGCACCTGTTTCATTGTCGTATCTGCCATTATTTAACCCCTGTTTTCATCTTCATTTATATTATCAGGGTTTGAGTCTTCATCGTCTTCAATCTTTTCAACTTTTACTCCCAGCTGGTGCAGTACTGTTTCAAGTCCGTCGACAAGCTCCCGGCTTTCGATTCTTGTATCCTTTAAGTCCCTTACAAGACTTATTTCCTGAACAGTAACGGCTTTTTTAGTATCAGACTTGAGCATCGCGAAGAGATCGTCTTCATCTCCTCCTCCACCAAATGCGAGAGATGTTGTATCTTCAAATGAATCCACGGATTCGGTTATGCCGGGTTTCGTCTGTGACCACTCTTTTGGGGGGGCTGCGAACAGGTCATCTGATTCATCGGGGGGGGCCACGACAACATCCTGGGCATCTTCTTCATCATCTCCGATCTCTATCTCTTCTTCTTCCTCGTCTTCGATATCGATATCCTCTTCTGGTTCGATTTCATCAAGATCTATTTGATCGAATTCACCAAGTTCGTCTTCTTCAAGAT
>CAZPHR010000015.1:2352-7949 GCA_964586475.1 uncultured Methanomicrobiaceae archaeon | reverse complement strand
TCCTGAGATATCATTATCAAGTTCATCGATATCGCCGAATCCTCCGCCTGTTCCTTTTTGATCATCTTGCTCTTCAATATCTGTATCCATATTGGGGAATTCGTCGTCGGAATCCAGGTCCAGATCAATTCCTTCCTTTGCAAGAATCTCGGCTATTGCAGAATCCGGAATTTCATCTTCTTTGCCTGTTGCAGATGCATCCGGGATAATTTCAGATCTTTCAATTGATTCATCCTCTTCTTCAAATCCTGGTTCAGATTCATCGTCTTCAAGCCCCAGGTCAAGGTTGTCAAAATCTGAAAAATCGTCTTCATCTATCCCTGTCTCCATCTTTTCAGAGGCATCTTCCGGCTTTTCCGGGGAGATGATCGGTTCATTTATTGTTTTATCCAGTAATTCGTCAATCTGCTTTGTCTTATCTTCCTTTTTTTCCTTCGATTTAATTTTTTTAGAAAGACCTGAAAGGAAGGACTTTTTCTCACCAGAAACTTCCTTCTCTTTTTTCTCACTCTTTTTGAAAGGAAGTTTCTCTAAGAGGCCTGAAAAAGGGATTTCCCTTTTTTTCTCCTTTATTTCATCCTTTGAAGGTTCATTATCAGGTTTGGATTTTTTGGTTCCGTTTCTTTTAATTGATATGTGCTGGTTGAGTCTTTCTATAAATGAAGAGTTATCGTCCTTTAACTCTTCAAATTAAAGAATTTTCAACCCAAAGAGCATTACAACTCCAATTACAAGTGATATTATGAATACAATGATTGGGCTTAATTCCAGAAATGTTACTGCTGTACCTGCAAGAATTATGGTCAGCATCATAATCAGTCTTCTTGTGGAGTCATTCATTGCAGCCATTATATCGCCTCAAATCCGGGGATTGTAAATAAAATTCCAACTATGACCGGAGTTATTATATATATTATTCCCGTTAAGCCAATTAAAATGCTTCCGAAAAAGTACATCATTGATCTATGTCCGCCTTTTACGATCTTTCCTGCGAGAAGGTTGGAGAAAGTGACAATCATGATGCTGATTATAAGGAATGTTCGCATTTTATCTTCAGGGAAATTTGTGAATATATCTATTGAGCCGGCCATTGAACCTCCGAGAGAACTGGAAGATGAGCTTAATGCCGATGAAGTTTCGTCAAAAGTCGTCATAACACTCGCTATTGCATGTGACATGGTTATCAGGATATTGAAGAGGAAGGTAAAGATGCCAATCATTGCAATATGCATGGGGACAAGAAGCACTACAAAACCGGTTGCAAGCATCTCGCGCTTCTGCCTTAAAAGGGTCTGTTCCAGCATGGAAGTACTCACAATCTGTGATACCTCCGATGGTCCTGCCCCCAGATCTATGGAATCACGGAAAATTCCAAGATATTTATAGATCAGGTTGCTCCCGGATTCTTTCACAAACTTCGCCCAGACAAGGCTTTCATCAAGGCCAATATTCAGCTTAGAATATACACCGTTAACGAAAGGTCCAAGCACTGCAAGTGATTTTCTGTCAACTTCTGCAATTGCAGGACCCACTGTCATTCCCATACCTCCCATAATTGAACCCAGTCCCCTGATAAACACTGTAAAATCCTCATCTCTTGCTATAATCTTCTGGTCGTCCTGCCATCCGAGATATCCAAGGGGGGCAAGCAGCACCCCGACCAGAATGCAGATGACTCCAAAATTTATGCCAATGAACAGCATTACAATTGCTGTCAGAATTGTCATCGGGATAATGATTCTTTCAAATTTTTCAACAAGATTTTGTTCATAACTCCCTCCTCCTTTAAGACCGTGCGCTTTCTGGTCATCGGGAATAGAGCGAAACATGGTAATAAGTCCGAATGCCGAAACACCTACAGTAAGAAAATATGATGAGTTCAGGGTGGATTCAAGATCAGTCGGGGCATAAATTGCAACAGAGACCATAATTATGATACTCACAATCGTTGCGGAGAGCATAAGTGCAATATAGGCATCGCCCCATTTTTTGAGCATTTCAACACCCTGCTCAAAATTATTTCTATAAACATTTCGAACTGTCCCCAGTTCTGATCTGATAACTTCTTCATCAGGAACGCCTGATTCGATAGAATTTCCAAACCTGTTGAGCAGACTCTCGAGCAGATCATTCCTGACACGGTCTGCAACAAGGAGGAGGGCTTCTGCATAACTGTAATTCCATCTCTTCACGAAGCACTCAACACGCTTCATGGCTTTGGATGGCATGTATTCCTTTCTCTCAGCGGTATATGCAAAAATTTCGGGTCTGGTCACATTTGCATGTATTATCGAGGCCATGTATGTGATCATGAACAAAAGGTCATTGCCCATATTTTTATTTTCGTTAATAGCTGCTAATTTATCGGTCAAACCTTTTAGACTGTCCTCAAAAGGGAGTTTCCCTCCGTTTTTTTCCCTGAGACTATCTATGGTGCTTTCAAACATGTTACCTGCCTAAAGGTCAATTTTCAGGAGACCCTGCTTTTTGACTTTTGTCATCATGTGATACAGGTCCCAAAAGCCCGTGTACCCGGCTTTATGAAGTCTTTGAAGGATACGAGATCTTTTTTCCACTTCAAAATAAATGTCTGATCTCTTATGTTCGGGAATTCCAAGCATTGTTGCTATCTTGTTTTCAAGGAGATAACTGCTACCCTTTCCGGGGAAATCAAATTCGTCGGTAGTGGGGTTCCAGACAAACATTGCAATAAAAGAGAAACCTCCTGAATCGGGATCATAACCGACAAGCTCGTTTATGCTCAGCATTCTCCTGACTTTGTCTCCGTTTGGTCTTGTTACCGCACTCTGGATGATGACAAGATTAAGATTATCTACATGTGTCATCGGAATGCTGATTGGATCGCTGCAAAGGCGCTGGATGAGTTTTTCTACGGATGATGCGTGAAAAGTACTCATGACCGGGTGACCTGTCTGCATTGCACCAAATGCGACTGCTCCCTCGGAACCACGAATCTCTCCCACAAGTATGTAATTTGGTCTTTGACGAAGTGCAGCACGGAGAAGGTCGAACATCGTAATGTCTCCTCCTTCACCTTCTCCCTTTCCTTTTCCCTTTGATACCTCACGTGTCCAGTTTTTATGCGGGACTGTAAGTTCAGGGGTATCCTCGATGGTTACGATCTTGCTTTCAGGTGCAATGAAAGTTGTAATTGCATTGAGGCTGGTGGTCTTACCACTTGCTGTTTCCCCGCTCATGAAAAGCGACATTCCAAATTCAATGCATATCCAGAGATATCCGGCAACCATATAATCTGTAGTCTTCCATTCGATCAACTGAAGAATACTTGCAGGCTCCTCTGCAAATTTACGAATCGTGAAGTTACTACCATGTTTTGATACTTCTGTTCCATAAACGATATTTATACGCGAACCATCGGGAAGGGTCGCATCAACAATTGGATTCCTGTACGTGATCGGCCTTTTAATCCGTTCAGCCATCTTGATTACGAAATCATCAATCTCTTCTGAATGTATAAATTCGACTACCGATTTCAAGCCCTTAAACATTTTATGTTCAATAAATATTGGCCCTACACCGTCACAGGTGATATCTTCAATATAAGGGTCTGAAAGGAATGGCTTTAAAATGCCCATATCAATTTTATCACGGATTAATAGGTATTCGATTGATTTGTATTCAGCCATCGAAAGGACAACCTTGCCGTCAGGTGTCTGTGCTATACTATGGCCTGCAAGCTTGTCATTTTCCTTGTTTGCCGAAAAATCAGTATTTAAGAACTTGATGACTTTATCCTTAACTCCGATTTTGCCTTCCACAAGGGCTGAAATATCGTTGAAGGTTTCATCCGGTTTTTTTATGTATATGATCTCTTTAAGGACTTTCTTTAAAACTTCGGCTCTCTCTTCTTCTGTGACAGGATCTTCATCAAGTTGATCAATAAGATCGACCATCTTTTTTTCAATTATCGGCATTGCTTCTGCCACAGTGTGCATAAAAGACGGTTCAATCGGGATATAGTAATTTCTTACATCTTCCTGATCCGGAAATATATGGACAAAGGTGAATTCATCAACCGGATAGATGATATTCGGATTTTCCATACTCTTTACTTCGCGTTTCAGTTCTGAGAAAAAAAGTGGGATTCCGTAGAGATTGACCGGAAACATCTGTAGATATTCAAGGAGATGCGGGCTTTTTGCAACATATTCCTTTGCATTTGCCGGAAGCATTCTAAAAAGTGCGGACGTTTCGTAATTGGAATAGATATCTTCATCCTCATCAAGCTCCTCAGGCTGAAAAGGCAGGTTAATATTTGCACTTAATGCACCCATTGGTCTGATCTCCCCTGTTTGTTCTTCTTATACTCTTGCACTGGAGATTGGAATAATCTTCATGCCATATCCCGGATGCACTTCAAATGAAACAAGGTTTCCGGTAGTCTTTCTTGCACCCCTTACCTTTACAACTTCCATTACCATGACATATTTGTCACCGACAAGTGCTTTTTTCATGAAAAGATGTGCATCGCATATTGACCTGATTCTTACAAGTGTATCCTCTTCGAATGCATAGGTATGCATTGTTATGAGTACGGTCTTTCCGTGGTCAACAAGATTCTTACAACTTGTCAGGAAGGCCAGAAGGTCTGTCTGGGATGTCGATTCGGTGAGGAGGGTTAATGAATCAATTACAATAACTTCAGCTTCACTTTGGCGAATTTTAGCTATAATTCTCTTCAAAATCCCGGTCATTTCCTCTTCCCCCCACTCGAAACCTATAGTGTGCATCGGATAGATCTTCAGGTACCCCCATGCATAATAATCAGAGATATCCAGGCTCATGGACTGCATCTGGTTCAGGAAACTTTTTGATGTATTTTCAGAAGTATAAAGGTCAACATTTAAACTTGCCTTCATCGCTCCCCAGATGATCTGCTGCGTAATTACACTCTTGCCTGTATCGTTTTCACCCTCTATCAGTGTGAGTGACTGAAGTGGCAGACCATCTGCAAGTTTCTTGTCAATTTCCGGATTTCCGGTTGAGAGGATCTCTCTTTCTTCTCCTCCTAAAAGATCTCCTAGTTTCCCACCTTCTGAACTACCCATTCTAATCACCTTTCATATATACGCAGAATCTGATATCCCGTTGGGGGTTGTTACTTTGATCCATACAGGGTCGTCACCCGGATAGCTTATTGAGATATTCATTACCTCCATTGGGTCCCACTGTCCCGGATTAATAATGTCAGGTTCAATGGATACCTTACTCCATGTTCCTGTACCTGCTCCCTGTGGGTAATATATTGGAGGATTTGCTGTGCCATTAATTGTATATACATCCATATATTTAATGTCTGATATGACAACACTGCCGGTGTTTTCAAGTTCTGCAAAAGCAATAGATCCCGGACCTGCTGATGCATTGTTGATTGTAATTCCTGTTCTTATTCTTTCTCCCTGCTGGTTTAACTGATCGGTCTGGGCTGTTGAAACTACCTGGGCCGTAGTAAGGACTACTCCTACAAGGAAATAAGCAGTTATTATCAGCATTATTAAAGCAAATGCCGTTGCGATCAATGATGCACTAGCCACATTAACCACTCGTTGTAAATG
>CAZPHR010000015.1:0-2298 GCA_964586475.1 uncultured Methanomicrobiaceae archaeon | reverse complement strand
ACTTGAACCAGGTGTTTTGGCACTGTTTATCTCAATAAGCAGGGTCTCTCTTGGATCCCAGTAATTATTTCCGGTTTCCTCGAGAACCTGGTATTTCCATTCCCCGTCATTAAGTGTTCCTGAAAGATCAAGGGCAAGATATTCAAAATCTCCTTCCTCACCAAAGAAAGCATCAGATAAGTTGAGATCATTTTTAGCTATTCTTGCACTTCCAATGTTTTTAAGCCACAATTTTACATTGGGATTGGCTGTACCTGACGCAAATGAATTGATAATCTTGACTTCGGTACGTAACCGTTCATCTGCTGATTGTGAGGATTCGGAGAATGTTGATGAAGCCTGGTATATTATCGGGAAAAAAGCATTTATCAGTACTGCTGCCGCGACAATTGCGGTAATCAGAAATATTGCTGTTGCAAATGTTTCACTGGACATTTAATACACTTCAGATCTTTTCAAGTAATTCTATCCAGTCTTCTTCATAACCCGAATCTTCTGTGGATATCTTTTTACTGTCTTTTTCTTCCAGGTCTTTATTGTCCATTATGACTTCTATCATTTCCCGGTCTAATGATGAATCTTATGGTATTAATATTCTGTTAAGCAGGTAAAGTTCGGAGACAAACTCTTCTGAACCTATTTCATGAAAATCTCCAATTGATTCAGGCATCAGCCTTGCCATATCGTTGATCTGCCTGCAGGCATCCCTGGAGATATAGCCCATTTTATAATATGTGCCTGTCATTATTTCCAGTCTGTCATGTCCGTATTTTTTTACCATCCTCGAAACCCATTCAAAGAGCTGGTGAAGTTTCTGAAGTCGCGGTCTTTCAGATGGAATTGTTTCGGCAGGGACTGGCCTGGCTTTTGTTCTGATCTCTTCATATTTTTCCTGAAGATTTGAAAGCAGGTCTTCTTCAGGGGCTGTATTTTTTTCAATTTCAGAAATTTCGGGTTTTAATTCTTTTTCTTCCCCTGTTTTAGGTAATAGTTCCGCTTTTTCTTCTTTTTCAGGTTCGGGGATAGTCTCAGTCTTTTTTTCCGGCAGTTCTGCTAAAGGAGGTAGCGCTGCTGAGACAATAAACGGGTTTTCCATCTCGTTCATTCTTTCCCGAAGATCGATAAGGAGTTTTTTAACAGATTTTTTTAGGAGGTCAACTTCGTCCTGAAGGTTTTGAAGTTTAACTTCGGGATCGTCAGCAGATGCTGTTGAAAGGATATGATCAACCTGCGACTGGTTAACTGCCATAGTTATTAAGTGTTTAATGTTCCCTATTTAAAAGGCTTTTTTTATAGACATCTGTGTAATGAAATAAATTATTTATAATTGCGTCCTTAACAATCAATTATTTCCATCATTTTACAGGATGGAAATAAAAAATAAAGGTATTGAGGATTATCCTCAATACAGAACATTGGTTTTGTAAATTCTGGCAGGAGCCGTTCTTTTAATAGAATAGGATGCACCAAGTTCAGGCCGCATTTCTATACTAAAATCCTGGTTCCTGCTGATTAGATTGGGGGTATCGAGATGCAGGTAAATAGTGAACTGCTCCTGGTTTTCCAGAAGTGCTCCCTTATCATTGTCGTCATTCTGGATATCGATAGTACCCCATTCGTTTGGTGCAATTGCTGTTTTTGCAACTCTTACGTCGGTTGCTGAACTTGAAATTGCAGAAGACCTGTCGACAATTGTGACATTTTCTTTATCGGAATATGTAATTGAGGTTTTTGCAAAATCTACAGATCCACCACCTGCAGTAAGGCCTACTACAAACTGTATTGCATCGATTTGTGAATTGATGCCGTTTTCTTCAGTACTGTTTCCGTATACATCCCCAAGTATTTCGATACTTGATGATGCCATATCGACACTTGAATATACGGTCTCCTGGGCTTTTTGCGTTGTGAAGAAACCGGCTCCGAGCACTACGTATGAGAATACCGCTGCGACGACTACAAATGCAATTAAAACAATCGCGGCTTCAAGCCCTGTAAAAGCTTCGAGATTATCATATTTATTCATAATATCCTCGAAAAAAAGTTTGTTTTAGTAGAGAATGTTAATCTCGTTAATTTTTTCAGGTCCCTTGCGGTTGATACCATAAGATGCACCTGTTGGGGGCTTAATCTCAAGACTGAATCTCTCATTTGGGAGAATTGTTGCTGTACTCAGACTTGCATAGATTGTGAACTGTTCCTGATTTTCAAGAAGTGAGCCCTTGTCACTGTCGTCATTCTCAATATCAATAATGCCCCATCCGTCAGCAGCTACTGCAGCTGCTGTTGTCCTGACAT
>CAZPHR010000014.1:4452-10795 GCA_964586475.1 uncultured Methanomicrobiaceae archaeon | reverse complement strand
AGAGGCGTGACAGGATAAAGAGACAGAAACTGTCAGGGAGGAAAATAAAGACTATCTCTGACGGTTTTGCCGGTACTTATATATCATCCAGACTCCCTCAGGGAAACAGGGATATTGCAGTCGATGCAACCCTGAGGGCGGCAGCACCATACCAGAGGTCAAGGGATAAAAACGGCCTCTGTATTGCCGTCCGTGATGAGGATATCAGGGAGAAGGTCCGTGTAGGAAAGATCTCAATGTCCTGCATATTCGTCGTTGATGCAAGCGGCTCGATGGGTGCAGAAAAGAGGATGGAGGCGGCAAAAGGTGCCGTATTCTCAATGCTGGCCGATTCCTATATGAACCGTGACAAAGTCGGCCTTGTTGCATTCAGGGGAGAGGATGCCGATCTTCTCCTGCCCCCCTGTTCAAGCGTTGATCTTGCGATGAAGATGCTGGAGGAGATGCCGACAGGCGGAAGGACTCCTCTTGTAACAGGTCTTTCGAGGGGGATGGATGTTCTCATAAACGAAACGAGAAAAAACCCTGACACCGTCCCTATGATGGTTATTGTCTCCGACGGGAGGTCAAATGCCCGCGGTTCTGGTAAGGACGATATAGTTGCTATCTCAGAAGATATCAGGGGACATGGCATACATACCGTTGTAATTGATACCGAGGACACCGGCAAATCTTTTCTGAATATGCAGCTTGGATATTGCAGGACAGTTGCCGATTATTCCGGGGGGAAATATTATCCTTTAAAAGACCTGGATTCCTCAGAACTCATATCCATCGCATCAATGGAGAGGGAGTCTCTCTTTCTTAATTAGAACCCTCAAATAATTCCAAACCTTTAATCACATTACAGTTAAACAATCCCCTGTGCCTTTTTCGTCTGAGAAAATCAGGGAACACCAGATAGACGGTAAATATTCTCTTCTACTGGAAAGAGAAGACCTGAAATCGCTTTACCCCGGGATGATCCGATATAGTCTTGTACTCCTGGAAAGCGGCGAAACTGTGGCTCAATTCAGGACAAATACATATGAATATACTCCGGCAATTTCTATTAAAGCCGAATCTGCAGCACTTGTCCACTTTGAAGACTGGAAGGAGAGGATACTCGCCCGGCACGACAAGTTCATCGATTACCTGAAAAGGCAGGAGGAGCAGAGGAATGAGGTCTATAAACCTCTCTTTAGTCCGGATTTTGATGCAGTGGTAATACAGGGAAGTCCGCGTCCCGACGGGAATTGTGCAATAATGGCCTCTTGGACTGTCGATATCCTGAATAGCATGGGAAAGAGAACGGCGGTATTTCAGCCCGACGGGATGTATATCCGCCCCTGTACAGGCTGCTACCAGTGCTATAACTACGGATACTGCGTATTAACTGACGAAATGAAGGAGATATATGCGGCAGTTTTGAGCGCTTCACTCGTTGTCGTTATCTCCCCTGTTTATACGAACACTGTTCCGGCGTCATTAAAGATGCTTATCGATCGCTTTCAGGCTTATAATGCGATGAATGCTGTAAATGACAGCAAAAAAACATTATCCGGATTATTTCTATCTACTGCAGGAAGAAAAGGGAAAGAAAATTTCAGTCATATCGTGCCTGTTATAGATGCTTTTATGGCTTTCTCGGGAATTAGAAAGAAAGGGCAGGTCCTTGTGGATAATATCGATGAGATATATGATTTAAGGTCTGTTTCCGGTTTGAAGGAAGAAATTGAGGGAATGTTGAGAGAGTGTTTTGGATAACCTCTCTTCAGCTGTAGATAACCGTTCCCAAAAACGCCTCGGCCATACGCCTCCCGAATTCGGCCGCCGCTTCCGGCCCGTTTGCGGTTATAATATACCCGTCGCTTACAACCGGTGTATCTTCATATTCTGCCTTATGTTTCTCCAGTTCACGGATGGCTTCCCTGTCCGGCCAGACGGTTGCGTGCCTTCCTGCAAGAACGCCTGCTCTTGCAAGGACAACAGGTGAGAGGCATATGGCACCGGCCGGTTTTGTCTCTTTGTCAAAATGCCTGGCAATTCTGTAGAGCTCCTCGTCTCCCCAGAGGTAGTCCTTCGAACCTGATCCCCCGATAATCATCAGCCCGCCGTAGTGCTTCATGCCCTTTCCGCCGTCCAGCAACTGAATAGTTTCCATTATCGTCTCTGTGGCAGTTGCGTATCCTCCAAGCATTCCCCTGAATCTTCCCTTTTTAGTTGAGATGATCTCATATTCGATTCCGTTCTCTTCCAGAACAGCCAGCGGTTCAAAGAGCTCTTCATCCCTGAAGTTCTCAGGTGCAATTACGATCAGCATCTTCTTTGAATATTCCATTGTCATACCCCCTGTGTTTAGCGTGTTATTGTTGCGTGAGTAAAAAAAATTTGCGTGAACTTGTGTGTCCCACGCACCCGGATATGAATAAAAAGGAGTTTATTTTCGTGAGATTCCGAACACTGCAAATCCAAGCATCAGTGCGCAGGCTGTTGAGATGAGAGATAAAGGTGTGGAGGCTGAATTCTGTTCTGTTCCCTGTGCTGAGGTTGTTTCAGGCATTTTTGTCCCTGCCCCCATGGATGTGTCTCCTGTGACTTTCACGGAGACCTTTGCATATATGTTGCCGGAAGTACCGAGTTCTGAAAGGTCATCCGGTCCTGTAACTGCATATACGGTGTATTCTCCCGGCGGAACGACCGATGTGTCCCATGTATAGAGATATGAACCGCCTGTAAGCTGGACTTCGGAGAACCTTCCTTCAGATGCCTTTGCAGAAAGATCTCCCAGCGGTGCTCCGTTTGTATCTATGCCCTGCCCGGTTATGAAGAGATGAATGATGGCATTATTTGCTATATTACTGAAACCGGTGAATCTGATCGGATTCCCTTTTACAGCACCTGAAGGTGAGGCGGAGATTGTTATAAGGGGTTCACTCTCTACAGAATCCGGCTTTATTATGACCGGGGAAGAGGTATAGATCTCTCCCGACTCTTCAAGTTCTGAAAGCGTTACCGGTCCTGACATTGCATATATCGTATAATGTCCTGGTGTGAATCCGCCGATATAGGCTGTATTCCACTGGTATGCCCACTTCCCGTCACTTTTTACCGGCACTTCCGTGAATCTGCCTTCGGATGCCTTATAATTCAGGTTTACCATTGTAACTCCGTCTTCATCCAGACCATTTCCGCTCAGCAGAAGGTATACAACGGCAGTGTTCACGCCGTTTATTGTCCCGGAGATGCTGATACTCTCCCCGATCACCGCCTCACTGTTGCCCGGTATCATGGTGATTGAAGGGCTGGTGGTCTCTGCAGTAACTGTCCCTGTACCATAGATCAGGAAAAAAAGAATTGCAATTGCCAGTATTGCACATTTTGCGTCTCTCATAATGATAAAATGATTATTATTTATAAAAAAATTCCGTAGTTACAGGGAGTCTGTTTAAAAATGATTTTGTTGTCAGTTAATCAGGGTCTGTATTTACCTGATTCCAAATGCTGATGCCTCAAACCTGAATTCATTCCTGTCGATCTTTTTAACTTCTTCCTTTACATCCTCATCTTCGGGATCGGATTCCATAATAAAGGCCAGAAGATCAGAAAGCGATTCTGTACATTTCTCACAATCACAGAATGAAAGAACCATTTCCCCGTTTAAAAGAAGACCATAAGCGAATAGTTTTTTACAGAAGTCCATCTCTTCAAGCTCACATGGCCTGACTGATTCAATCTCTACTGTTCCATTATCTGCCTGGTTCATCTCCGGATTATAAATGGATACATTCTCGTCATTTGAAAATCCAGGGTATGGTGTACCGCAATTCCAGCAGATCTTCATATTTGGAGTACCTCTCTTCCTGCATTTATCGCATATCTGGTACTCGGGCATTTCTTCCATAATAATATGTCAGCGTACCGGGTTTTTAATCAACCGATTCTAACTACACCAGCTGAGGTACAGTATACCGAACATCTGATCCCGGTATCCTGATCTCAAAGCATGCTCCTTCATACTGAATCCCTGTCTCTATTATCGATGCCCTGGTGATTGAAAGGATCTCTGAGGCCAGATAGAGTCCGAAACCCTGATTTCTCCCATATCCGGGCCTGAATATTTTTTGTTTATCTTTTTCAGGGATTCCTTCTCCGTCATCCATGTATATCAGATTGAAATAATCCTCTTTTTCTTCAATATCTATTGTGATTCTATTGACATCTCCCCCGTGCATTATCGTATTCCCGATAAGATTGCAGATAACCTTCTCAAACATCGGATCAGCAAATATTTCTGCTCCCCTGAAGTTTTTTACTACCTTAATATGAGGCGGCAGATGCTGGGATCCTGTGCAGGAATCAATAATATATTCGAGTTTGTGCCATTTTGGTGGATTCCCGCCCATATCCTGGTAATCCCTGCTGAATTCGATCTGGTGCTGTATGGTATCAATTGCAAGTGCTGACTTATCGAGATACTTCCTGACGGATTCGTCTGAAACATCCTCTTTTGCAAATTCCAGGTTCATTTTTGCAACCATAATATGATTTAGTATGTCATGTCTCGTAATTGAGGAAAGAAGGTTTAATTTTTTCAATGCAATTTCAAGAGCCTTTTCGTTCTTTTTTCTGATTGTAATATCCCTTACGATTGACAGGACGACTTTTGTTTCCCTGTCGACCATCACCGATCTCAGATCGAGATCGATATGCTCTCCTGTTCTTGAATCGACCCGGGTCTCGAGTTTGAAGATTTTTCCTTCTTCAAGCTCCTTTCGGATTGCCATTTCATATTCATCATGAAATTCCTCCGGGATTATGGATTTCAAACTTGTTTTTTTAATTTCCTGGAGACTCATCCCCGTGATCCTCAACGCTTCTGCATTTGCATTGAGAATAATGCCATCACCAGTATGGATAAAAATTCCGTCGATAGACTGCTGAAATAATTTTTTATATCTCTCTTTCTGGACCGCAACCATTTTTTCGGTCTTTTTCTTTTCAGTAATGTCTATAAGTGATATCAGGGTAAGCTCAAGCTCATGAATATGTTTGATTGTTGCAAGTACGTAATATTCGTCTCCTTTCTTAGATTTGACAACCAAATCATCGTTTTTCCTGTCATCTTCATCTCCAACAACCGATTTTTCGTAGAGCATCAGTGCTTTTCCCCGGTATTCATTATCAAAGATGGAAACCCAGTTATTTCTCTTTAATTCCTTCAGGGTATAGCCTGTTATCTTTTCAAAGGTCTGGTTCGTATGAATTCTTTTCCCGTTCCTGTCAAGTCTCATTGATGCAGCTCCGGCGCTGTCCATCAGATTTTTATATTTAAGGTTGTCCTCTCTTAAGAGGATGGAGATCCTTGAAACTACCGCAGCAACCCCGACAAAAACAACCACGCGAACCAGATTCTCAAGGATTAGTGAAATCTCGGCCCCTGAAATGACAAATGTAGTGAAAAGGAATATAATGCTTAGCAGGACTGCAAAAGCAGTTCCTTTTTTTGGATATATAAGAGCCGCAAGGACGATCGGGACATAATAGAGGTGAGTATATATGATATTGATATTTTTGGACAGGCAAAAAACAGTAAGTATAAAACAGGCTATGGCTGTTGCTGAAATTATATATGGAGCTGTTTTTTTGAGAAAGCTGTTGTCCGGAATGTATCCCTCGTCGGTCATTTATTCTTTTGATATTGGATTGAAATTTTGGTCTTAATGCCATTATAATTAAATCAATAGTTTAACTTATAGCTTCTCAAACAGGCATTATTGATAATTATGAACTCCTCTAATCAAATCTCGTTATATGTATTTCTTTGACGGAATAATCGGCGGCTGAACAATATTATGGATGTCTCGCCTGTAAAGGATATAATGTCTCGATGCATAATCCTGAATAATGAATAATAATTCCAAAGAGGAAAAGGGAAATTTCAGGGATATAATAAACTCTTCTGACTGTATCTTTGTAATCGGGGTCGCAGGGGACTCCGGTTCGGGTAAGACAACCTTCACGAGGGCGATCAGGTCTATATTCGGTGAAGATAGTATCTCTACGATCTCTCTTGATGACTATCATGTTCTTGATCGTGAAGAGAGACGAAAAACCGGAATAACACCACTCTCTCCTGAAGCCAATAATTTCTCACTTCTTGAAGAGCACATCCGGATTCTAAAGAAAGGAGGGACTATCAATAAGCCTGTATATAATCATGATACAGGAAGGATTGAGGGTCCTGTTACTTTTAACCCTTCCAAAATAATCATTCTCGAAGGTCTGCATACATATGCATCTGCCGGACTAAGGAGCCTGATCGATTTTTCAATATATGTCAATCCGTCCAGGGATGTGAAAT
>CAZPHR010000014.1:0-4442 GCA_964586475.1 uncultured Methanomicrobiaceae archaeon | reverse complement strand
AGAGGATGTTCTGGCCGAGCTTGAAAGCCGGAAGGCAGATTATGAAAAATATGTTATGCCCCAGAGGCAGTATGCAGAGGCTGTAATTGGGATTGCCAGGAGCAGGTATGACAAAGAAATCCTGAATGAAAGAGGGGTGTATAATGTCATTCTGTACCAGGGGAAGCAGGATAGGACTATCAGGAATATCAAGCTTAATTTTGATCTTTTTGCAATAAATTCAATGTCCGAGAGGGGATTTTGTTTTGAATATGGTCTTGTTGAAAAATATGGCAGGCAGCTTGGAGCATTAAGTCTGGACGGTGAATTCAGGCATGATGTTGTGCGTCTTCTTGAGAAAAATATTGAAACTCAGACTGGTGTCGGCCCTGTTTCTGTCTATTCTGACCGTGAATATGTCACAGCAACAGAGATGGTGGAACTTCTCCTTTCCTGGCGTATAATAAACAAAAGAATAATGATTGAGTACGGGGGAGGCTGCTGATCCTTCGAGTTTTTTAGTCACTCTTTTTTATTATACACAAATAATGATCCCGGAATCACCTGTTTTGGCTCTCTCTTTTTTTACTGTTTTGTCTCCACAGTATATGATCGCTTTTGAAAACTGGTTCCTCCGTATTATTTTTGGATAAAGGGATGCCCTTCCTGCAATATATGCAAATGTTTCTGCCATAGATAAAAACCGGATTTTGTATTATATGATACCAATCCGTGCGTAGGGTGAAAGTAAACTATGGATCTGCCTGATTGGTGATCATTCGACACCACTATATCTGCCTAAGTTCAAAAATTAAAGAATTCATATCATCAGGTGTTAGAGATGTTAAAGATTGAAGACCTCCATGTCAGCGTGGAGGGCAAAGAAGTCCTGCATGACATAAACCTGCATATCCGCGAGGGTGAGACCCACGTACTGATGGGTCCGAATGGATCCGGGAAGACCTCGCTATTAAGATCCGTAATGGGTTTTTCAGGGTACGAAATAACATCAGGCAGTATCATCTTCAAGGGAATTGATATTACAAATCTGCCCCTGTATGAAAGGGCCAGATACGGGATGGGGCTTATGTTTCAGCGCCCGCCGACGATCTCCGGTTTAAAGCTTGGAAAACTGCTGATGGCAACTTCTGGAGGAGAAATTGGGGAGATTGGACGTTCTGAATACCCGATGAAAATGGCTGATTTCCTTGACAGGGATGTAAATGCAGGGTTTTCAGGCGGAGAAATCAAGAGGAGCGAAGTCCTTCAGCTGCTTATCCAGCAGCCTGACTTTGTAATGCTTGATGAACCCGAAAGCGGTGTAGATCTTGAAAATATTGCGCTTATCGGCCATTCCATCGCAAGACTCGTGGAAAAGGACCGGCATATAATTGACAGGCATAAATCCGGCCTGATCATTACTCATACCGGGTATATACTCGACTATCTTGATGCCGATGCCGGCCATATGCTCTGCGACGGCGAGATTAAATGCCACGGGAACCCGAGAGAGATACTGAAGGTAATACAGGAGAAGGGCTATCAGGAGTGTATCAGATGCCAGAAATAATCGATGACATATCTGCTGAAGACAGAAAACGCCTGGAACTTTCCGGAATTGAATTTGATCAGCAGAAGAGATCGGGAACATTCATCCAGAGGGATCAGCATATACACCACTCATCCTCAAAGATAGAGGGAATCGAGATGCTTCCCATCGATATTGCCCTTGATAAATATGACTGGCTGAAGGATTACTACTGGAACCTCGTCGACAGGAACAAGGATGAATATACTCGTTTTGTAGCTGAAAAGGAGGAAGAAGAAGGCCCCCGGGGTTTTGTTGTGATTGCGCGGAAGGGGAGCAAAAATATCTTTCCTCTCCAGTCCTGTCTCTTCATGCAGAAGGCCGAGGTGCAGACCGTCCACAATATTATAATTGCCGAGGAAGGTGCCGAACTCCACCTGATAACAGGCTGCACCAGCAGCATCGGACGTGAAAAGGGTACCCATTATGGAATTACTGAAATATATGTGGGCAAGGATGCTCTTATAAGCAATACGATGATCCATACCTGGGGAGAGAATATTGGCGTATTCCCCAGAAGCGCTACAAAGGTTGATGAAAACGGGACATTCCTCTCAAATTATATCAGCCTGAAACCGGTTGGAAAAGTTCAGATGTACCCTGTAGCTGATCTTACAGGTAAAAATTCCGTAGCACGCTTCAATTCCGTTGTTCTTGCTCCCGAAGGATCTCATCTGGATCTCGGGCAGCGTGCACTTTTAACTGGTGAAGGCTCAAGTGCCGAACTTGTATCGAGGATGATAACATCAGGCGGAACCGTGATTGCACGATCCCATATTGCAGGGATATCGGAGAATACAAAGGGTCATATCGAATGCAAAGGGCTGATACTTGAAGATGGCGTAATTCATTCGATTCCCGAGGTGGAAGGGCGTCTTAAAAATACCGAACTTACCCATGAGGCGGCTGTCGGGAAGATTGCACGGGATGAGATAGAATATCTTATGGCAAGAGGTCTTGACGAGGAGGAGGCTACCGCGACAATCATAAGGGGTTTCCTTGATGTAAGGATCAAGGGTCTGCCCGACTCTCTCCAGAGAGAGATTGACGCTGCGATAGATGCAGCCGAATCCGGATTCTGACCCCTGTTATTTTATCTTATTATCTCACATTTTTGTTTACAGATGGAATATATTGATATCACACTGCCGCTTTCTGCAGGTACTCCTGCATTCCCGGGAGATCCGAAGGTCCGGTTTGAGCCTTTAAGCAGGGATGGCTACAGGATCACGTCGATATGTATCTCTTCACACAGCGGCACCCACGTGGATGCTCCTCTACATTATATTGAGGGTGGGCCCGGTGTTGACGAAATTCCTCTTGAGAGTCTCAATGGTGAATCAGTTGTAATCGATCTGACATCCTCTGCCGGCCATATAGGAAAGGATGATCTGGCAGGGAAAACAGAAGGTTTGAAGATCCTGATTCTAAAGACAGGATTTTCACACAAATTACGCGATATTGCCGATTATATTCCTTTAAACAGGGATTGTGCAGAATATATTGCAGGTTGCGGGATCACATGTGTTGTAACCGATGCCCCTTCAGTTGAAGCCTTTGATGGTGACGGGACAGTTCACCGGACACTGCTTGAGAATAATGTAATTATCATTGAGATGGCCGATCTTTCAGGTGTTGATCCAGGTATCTATTTCCTGAATGCAATGCCCCTGAGGCTTGAGGGCTGTGACGGGGCACCTGTCAGGGCGGTTCTATTCAAATTCAGAGGAGATTAAAATGAGTATTATTACTGATGCTGTAGATGAAATGGAGAAAAAACTTGCCGGTAGTGGATGCGATCACGGGACGGTTGAACTTGTAAAATGTCCGGAGGATGACATATGTCCCTATGTCAAAGGGACATGTCTTGAGGCCGCCTATGGGGGTAAGAGGGTTCGCATTGCAACCTCATACCCGATAGAGGCAAAGACCCGTGTATCATTCATGTATGGTGAAAATCTTAATTCGCCTTCCCAGAGAACTGCTGCATGTGCGATACTGAACTGTATCTCATCTTTCATGTGCTTTCCAAGAGTTTCGGGTGCATGCCCTTCCGGCTGCAGTGATAAATGCCTGGAGGAGCTTAAAGATGAGACCGAAGGGATGAGGGTTTTTCTTAATGGAGACCTGCCAGGTCTGGAGAGCGGGTTTAAAGACAGAATAGTCTCAGACCCTGAGATGGCGGATATAATACTGGTCTCAGGTGACGGGGTGTTCTCGGATGAGGGTATAGAGATCTGTGAAAGGTACATGGGGGAGAAGGAGATGCTTTTTCTTGCCCCGGCCACCTCCGGGCTGTCTAACATGCTTGGCCTGAACCACTGGTGTCCTTACGGGCGTAAATGATTGCTATGCCGGTGATGACCGAACGTATATCTTTTTTGAAATCATAAACTGTTTTAATGCTTTTCGGCTCATCCGGCATAAGACGTGTATTTGACAGAGATCTCCTCGATCTTTCACTTAAGGTGGGATCAGCGTGCGGCTCACTCAATAAATCAATAGTCGTGGGTACTGATACCCGGACAACCGGCGGAACACTTTCTTCAGGCTTCATATCCGGGGCGCTTGCGGCAGGGTGCAGCGTTGCTTTCGGCGGAATCGCTCCGACACCGACAGTTGCATTTGCCGCGAAGAGCCGGGACTCCGGATGCTGCATTACAGCATCCCATAATCCGGAGCAGTACAACGGGATGAAACTTGTAAACCCTGACGGTTCTGCATATACTAAAGAACAGCAGGATGAGATCGGGAGACTGGTTATGCAATCCTCTCTCTGTGAATGGACAGAGCAGGGAGACTACATGGCGGCGGATATAATCACTCCCCACAAGGAGGCCGTTCTGCCATCCTTCTCGCCTGAAAAGGAGATATC
>CAZPHR010000013.1:7522-10944 GCA_964586475.1 uncultured Methanomicrobiaceae archaeon | reverse complement strand
CTACCAGATGCCATCGCCGATTTTTTCATATTTTTCAAATGTTCCTGTACCATCTACCCTGACTGTCACTTCTACCCAGTCATGTTTGATTTTCTTTCCGTTTTCATCATAAACATAACCATGGACCACTTTTGCATTCTCAAACCCGTTTTCTTCAAGCATCTCTACAACAATTAAAGACCTGTCTGTACAGTCTCCTGTCTTTGTTTCCCATGTTTTACTGGTCTCCTGGGGACGCCAGTGAAATTCGTAATTAAAATTATAAAGAATATAGTTTTCAATATTTGCCACTGTCACTGACTGAACTGTGGATGTTAACTGTCTTGCAACTTCTTCGATAGACTGTGATTGTCGTTTGCAGCCGTCTATACCGGGGACTCCTGCTTCTGTTTCAGAGGATAGTGTCCCGCTGTCTGTATGGCCGGCCTGTACAGGTCCTGCCATAAGTAACACTATAATCAGGATTTTAAGTGCAATGATGTGAGGTCTGCCATTTTTGGGAGTTCTGTTGGTATTTGAGTCCAGATTGAATTTCTTTTTTATCGCCATACTGTCATCACTGAATAATAAGCCTTGTTGATTAGCCCTGCAAAGCTGAAGCTGCTTAATTAAATTTCAAAACATTCTCAGGAATATCTGGTCAGGTCTGTTGAAGATGATTTTATTTTTCAGTCATTTTTATTTGCATTTTTCAATCAACTGTAAGAAATTATTTGTTTTTTTGGGTATATAAACGGGGGTGTTTTTCATTTTTTGGAAATATTGTTGCACTTTCTTCTATATTTTTTAAATAAATTGGGTATTGTTCTTGGTTATTGGAACTATTATCCACTTTCGGGATTTTTTCATCGGGTCACTTCAATTTGCAGGAAACAAAATGTATATATATTTGTCACATGTCGAACTTTTTTTCCTAAAGAAGGATTCTGTGAAATAATCCGGGAAAGAATATGAACTGATATCTGTCGTAAGAATTTGATGACAGGAATTATCTATATGCTGGTCATATATTCGGCTTAAATATGTACGAACTGGTATCCCCGGTAGATCTCCCGGCGGTCCTGAAATATACCGGCAGGCTGATGATGGGTATGGGTGCGGTCCTTGCAGTGCCCATGGCAGTTGCCCTGATATTCATGGAACTGCATACTGCCCTGGTCTACGGGCTCACCGGCATCCTGATCGTATCCATTGGATATATCCTTGAAAAAACTCTTCCTGAAACTGAACTTGGATGGAAGGAGGCTCTTGTAATCGCGGCAATAATATTCCCTTTCCTTGCACTCCTGAATGCCTTCCCCTTTGCCCTGTCGACCGGCATGGGTCTTTTTGATTCTTTCTTTGAAGCTGTGTCGGGGATAACTACAACCGGCCTTTCCGTCGCCCCTGCCGGAGCAGGTCCTGTCTTTCTCTTTGCAAGATCATGGCTCCAGTGGATCGGCGGAATCGGAATTGTCATTATCGTGCTTCTTGTATTTGTTCATCCCGGAACGAGTGCATTCCGTCTTTTCTCTGCAAATGTCAGTGAAAACAGGGTCCGGCCCAATGTTATGGCAACCGCATCGATACTGGTGAAGGTCTATCTTGCCTTAACAGCAGTAACATTCGTACTTCTTATGCTATCGGGAATGCCTCTATTCGATTCGGTATGCCATACACTGGCCGCGGTATCCACCGGAGGTTTTTCTACCGGGGGCGATTCGCTCGCATCATTTCCTGGTTTTTTTATTCCTTTTGCAATCTTCATCGGGTTCATGATGGGGGCGGTCAACTTCGGACTATATACCCGGCTTTCAGGAGGAGTTAAGAATTTTTTCTCGGATATTCAGTTCAGGTATTTTATTCTTGTTCTTATCCTTGGATTTCTTCTTCTTCTCTCAACAATGGCCGGTGAGATGCCAGTCCGTGAAGCGGTTTCTGTATCTGCCTTTCAGGCTGCATCAGCCCTTTCGACAGCCGGGTTCTCGACGATTGACATAGGGGCACTGCCGGACAGCTCGAAAGCCGTGCTGACGTTTCTCATGTGGATTGGCGGTTGCGTTGGTTCCACTGCAGGGGGTATAAAGATTATGAGGCTGATAATTCTTTTTAAGATAATTCATCTCGTATTCATCAGGTTCTTCCTTCCCAAAGAGGCATTAACACCTCTCAAGGTAGGGAATGAAGTGATCGAATCCGGTCATGTCTACCATATACTGACCTATGTCCTGCTCTATGCACTTGTCCTCATAATATCGAGCTTTATATTTCTGCTGCATGGAACCGGCCTTGATAACGCTGTATTCGAGGTGTCAAGCGCTTTGGGGACGGTTGGTCTTTCCACAGGACTCACCGGACCCCTGATGCCCGATGTTCTTAAAATGACCCTGATCCTGGACATGATCCTCGGGAGGATCGAGATTATACCATTATGTATATTGCTATTCCCGAGAACATGGGTTAAGAGGTAGCCTGTATGAGAATAATCATCGTTGGAGCGACCCCGATTGGACTTGATCTGGCCCAGGTGCTGATTAAGAAGGCTTACGAGGTCATTTTCATAGTCCGGGACGAAAAACTCGCCGAAAAACTTGCCGAAAGTCTCGACTGCACCGTAATTAACGCCGAGGGGACAAGGCCCGACACACTCGAAAAGGCCGAGGTCGATCGTGCAGATGCAATTGTTGCCTGCACGGATCACGACCAGGACAATATACTGATCGGAGTTGTCGCAAAGGGCTACAAAGTTCCGGAGATTATTATCATGACCGAGGATATCCAGTTTATGACGGTTGCAAGAAAACTTGGATTTCATCATGTCTTAAATCCCCCCCAGACGACATCGGCGATAGTGTACCATACTCTCCGCGGGATCGATACAATAGAGCTCTCAACAATGATGAGGGGTGATGTAAGGTTCATCAGTGTTTATACGCCCCCGAAATTCGATGGTATGAGGTTGGCGGAGATCCCCCTTCCGGAGGGCAGCGCTTTCATCGGCCTTTACAGGAATGATCATTTTATGGTTCATATGGTCAATCCTGAAATAAAGGAAGGTGATGAGATCCTTATAGTCACGAGACTTGAGGATGTCAAAGATATTTATGACCGGTTCCGTGCTGAAGAGGGTAATTGAACAGGCGCATCTCCGGTTTATCCTGATTTAATGCAAATAAATATATCATCTCTTATCTTACGATCGAATAATCTCATAAAAGAGTGATTTTATGGTAAAATTATCCGCAAAGGTACTTGACATCGACTACCGGGGTGTCATAATCAACAGGAGCGATGCAAGGAAGATAGGGGTTCTTGACGGGGATCGCATTCAGATAATCGACGAGAGCACCGGTGTTTTTGTCCAGGCATTCGTATCGACTACAGAGAAACTACTCGGCGTGGGGGAGGTTGGCATATATCATCTTACCAATAAGAGGCTGAAT
>CAZPHR010000013.1:0-7469 GCA_964586475.1 uncultured Methanomicrobiaceae archaeon | reverse complement strand
ACTGACCGCGGCCGAGACCCAGGCTATTGTAACATATAACGTTTACGACATTCTATCACCTGGTGAAATTACGGCATATCTTACCGGATCATATATCCAGGGACTCGATATGGACGAGGTCGAGTACCTGACCCGTTCCATGGTCTCGACCGGCGAGAGGCTGAACTTCACATCCCACCCCATAGTCGACAAACACTCTATCGGGGGGGTTCCGGGGAACAAGATATCCCTGCTTGTGGTCCCGATTATCGCCGCCGCCGGGCTGAAGATTCCAAAGACCAGTTCAAGAGCAATTACCGGTGCTGGCGGAACGGCTGATCTTATGGAGATCCTTGCGCCGGTGACCTTCTCTGCAGATGAGGTGCAGAAGATGACCGAGAAGGCAGGCGGAGTAATCGTATGGGGTGGTGCGACAAATATTGCGCCTGCAGATGACAAGATCATCATCTACGAGTATCCTCTCAAAATCGATGCCCGGGGCCAGATGCTGGCGAGCGTAATGGCGAAGAAATATGCAGCAGGAGCCGATCTGGTTGTAATCGATATCCCGGTCGGGGAGCACGCCAAGGTTGCAACTGTTGAGGAAGGCCGAAAGCTCGCAAGGGAGTTTATCGATCTCGGCGATCGCCTTGGTATGAAGGTGGAATGCGCAATCACCTATGGGGAGTCACCTATTGGTCATGCGATAGGCGTTAACCTTGAGGTGCGTGAGGCATTGTCAATCCTCGAAGGGGCGGAGGTCCCGGGTTCACTCCTCCAGAAGAGTATTTCAATTGCCGGAATGGCACTTGAGATGTCGGGCAAGGCCCAGAACGGAGAGGGTGCGAACTTTGCCCACGAACTGCTCAAAAACGGGAAGGCCCTTGCAAAGATGAAACAGATTATTGAGATCCAGGGTGGTGACCCGAAGGTCAAAGCTGATGATATCACTCCCGGGGAATATTCATTCGATGTCAATGCACCCGAAACGGGATATGTTGTCGAGATGAACAACAGGGCGCTTATTACAATCGCAAGGACTGCAGGTGCCCCGCACGATGAAGGGGCCGGGATATACCTGCACAAAAAGAAGGGGCAGCATGTTGAGAAGGGCGAGCCGATCTTCACAATATATGCCGACCGTGGATGGCGGCTTGAAAAAGCAATCGAGACTGCCAGGCAGCTCATGCCGCTGATAGTCGAGGGAATGCTTATCGATCGCATACCCTCCGGCTACTGGAGAACTGAGGTAAGATAAGGATATTACCTGATATCCTCAAGATTCCACCCGAGATGGTCCCTGATAATGATATAGGCCATCTCCGGGGGTATCGCACCTTTTTCAGTAACAATTAGATCGACGAAATCTGCGGGAGTGACGTCAAAAGCAGGATTTCTGACAGTCACATTCTTCAGTCTGGCGGCTATCGCAGGGTCGAGAACCTCGGCTGTATCTCTCTCCTCGATCTCGATAAGACCGCCTGCGATTGTCCTTGGGGCGAATTTAAATGTCTCAGCGGCGACCATCAGTGGAGTTCTTGCCTCATTGGCGGCAAGTGCTATCTGTGAGGTCCCGATCTTATTCACCACCGAACCGTTGACGGTTACAGCATCCGTCCCGATGACAAGGAGATCGATCTTTTTCATGTAGATCGGGCGGCTGAGTCGACGATAAAGTTCGTCTTTATTGCTGCATCATTTAAGGCCCTGATGGTCAGGAGTCCCTGATTTCTCGGCCGGACTTCTGTTGCATAGACCTCTTTTACCTTTCCCTGCCTGTGTGCCTCGATTATACAGGCGATTGCTGCCTGTGAGTTGCAGTGCGTCATCAGGGTAGCATATTCGGGGATATGTCTTGCTCCGATCTCCGCGATCTTTTGGAGGGCATCCTTTGAGTCGTGGATAAATTCGGCGCTCTTCAGCCTGAGGTTCGCCCTTGCCTCAGCGATGCTGTTCGCGTTCCTGACACCCCTCATTACGATGTTTACAGCGTTGGGGAGCGAGACCGCCGTCGGTCTTGTTGCAAGGAGGATCTCTGCGGCATTCTCCATCTCATCTTTGAAATCCTGAAGGGTCAGTTCTCCCAGCCCTTCCCCGTATTCGCAGAGTGCCCCGACTGCAGATCGTGCAATCAGTGCCGCACCCCGTATCTCCATCGTCCTTATCTTTTTGGCAGTATCTTCAAGCGACATGTATCTAAAGATAAAATGACGGGGATGTAAATAGAATTTGCGAGGAAAAAGTCGTTTATTGTGTAATATAGTCGTTCTTTTTTAGGGTGTTCTTCTCGAAGGATCCCCTGTAATGAACGTAGACCGTGACAGGCTCACCTGAATGAAATGCCCGTATGCCCCGGTCATATATCTTCCTGACAGGTTTTAGCCCATTTTCGGTGAAATGACGGAGAGCATCCGAATAAAAGGCGATCTCCTTTTCAAGAAATGCCTTTTCATATTCTATAGTCTCCTCCGCGGCCTTTCTGCATTCATCATCAGGGATTTTGGTGTTGTATTCTCCATGCTCGTTCAGCCCGGAGATCTGTCTCCACGCGATCTTACCATCCTCGCCGTATTCGCGGTGGAGCATATATGGGTATATCCTGCAGATGGAAAAACGGTCGTTGTATATGGTGCACCTGTTCTCCCTGAGAAAGATGCACTCCCCGTTCTCATTTGACTTGAGAGAATAGCCGGAGACATAAAAATTACCGTCCTGGTCGCATAGCTCGAAAAAGGGTGCCGGGGCGATTGCATCCGGCCGGATGGTTCTCACTTTTTCGGTATCGTCATCAAGAAGGAAAACATGGCCGTTAAACTCATTCGTGCAGCACCTCCCACAGAGCGTGCAGGAAAACCCGACATCCCTGATGGTTGAGCAAAGCTCTTCTATATCGTATTCTTTAAGGAGGCGTAGCTCCTCTTCAAGTTCGCCGGTCTTTTTTTCAATTCCTTTTATCGAGTTAACCGAAGCCAATCTGGTTCTCCTGATTCCTGCAGAAATGTATGAATTTATACTTTGAAATAATGTGGTCTCTTTACATCATGCTGAAGAAGCCGGAGAGATTTTGTCTTCTATAACCCTTTTCTCAGAGATAAGATCCGTATAATCATCAAACCAGAGGCCTTCAGTATTTCTCTTAAAACTCATGAATTTCCCTATATTCTTCCATTCAGCCGCCTGATGATATTTCAGGTATGTCCTTTCGTCATCGACACCCACAACGGCAATCTTTCCGCTGACATGTGACATTGCGAATGTAACTCTTTTTGCAAGCCCCGAACATCCCATCTTCGCCTGTTCGAGGATGAAATATGCCTCCTCCACCGGAACGACGAAATGCCTGTTGCCGAGAGTCGGGCGGCACTGGAAGACATAGTAAGGGGCAATTCCGATAAAAGAAAGTTTTCTGAACAGCTCTGCCATAATATCCGGATCGTCATTTATCCCCTTCAAAATCGGGGTCTGGCTGGCAAATATCGCTCCTGCCTCCTGGAGAATTTCTACAGCCTTTATTGCGGGTTCGGTGAGCTCCCGCGGGTGATTGAACTGGGTAATAATATAGATCTTCTTATCTTTCATGCCTGCTTTTCTGATCATTTCAGGAAGACGGGAGTCGTTTAATATTCTGTATGGGTTGTATGCCGGAATTTTTGTTCCGATCCTGATAATTTTTACATGTTTGATATCACTTATCCGGCCGATGATCTTTTTGAGTTGTTTTGTCGGGAGAAACAGGGGGTCGCCCCCGCTCAGGAGGACGTTTGTGATCTCCTGGTGTGAGGAGATATAGTCGAGATCGGCATCGATGTCCCTCGCAATTTCACGGATACTTTCGTCCATGAAAAGCCTCTTTCTGAAGCAGTACCTGCAGAATCCCGCACACATGTCGCTTACAAGGACGAGGGCTGTCTGCTCGTACTTGTGCTCCATTCCAGGCTCAACCACGTATTTTGCTTCCTCTGAAGCATCGAGCCTTCCCCATTCCTCAAGCTCGGCAGGATCGGGAATCACCATCTTTCTTATGGGATCTGCAGGGTCGTCCCAGTTGATAAGTGACAGGTAATATTCGTTCGAGCGGAATGCGAATTTTTCCTGTACCTTTGCGAGCTCTTTTTTGTCAGCGTCGGAAAGCCCGCTGACCTTCATTATGTCCGTGACATATTTCGGACTGTACATCCTGATCAGGTGCTGATTGCCTGAAATTGTATTTATAATTATGCGGCAGCCGGATTTTTGCAGATGGGCATGAGTTTAATTATGTGAGGATTTGGCCGGAAATTCCTGCTGGTTTGCGCGTTGGAGGGAAAAGCCGGCTATGGTTCTTATTTCCTGCCCGGAACGGGTGAATTCTTGTTACGGCAGGGAAGTTTTATATTCTGAAGATAGAAATCTGGGATTTTGATCAATTACTAAATGAACAAAGCCAATGGTAAACAGCAGATAACCACCGTACTCGGTCCTGTGGAGAGTCTCGAGAGCTATGTCCGGGCCGACTGGTGGAGGGAGATCTTCAATGCCAATTATCTCCGTACTGATGGGGATGTTGTCGATGACGAGAGCATTACAAAAGAGGAAGTTGATTTCTTTATATCCCTTTTAAATCCCGGGTTGGATGACAGTATTCTTGATCTCTGCTGCGGGCAGGGGAGGCACTCCATTGAGCTTGCAGGGAGAGGTTATCCGAATGTCAGCGGCCTTGATCGTTCGCATTACCTGATAACCCGTGCGAGGAAGCAGGCGAGAAGTGAGGGGCTGGGTATCAGTTTCAGGGAGGGGGATGCACGTAAACTTTCCTATCCTGCGGATTCATTCGATTTCGTTCTGCTCCCGGGAAACAGCTTCGGGTATTTCGAGACACTTGACGACGACAAGAAAGTGCTTGCAGAGGCATTCAGGGTATTGAAGCCCGGTGGACGTATCCTTCTTGATATCACCGACGGAGACTACCTGAGAGAGAATTATGTCCCGAGGAGTTGGGAATGGATCGACCAGAATCACTTCGTATGCCGTGAGAGGAGTCTGTCTGCAAATAATGAACGGCTTATAACCCGTGAGGTGATAACCCATGTCAAAAACGGTGTTATGGCTGACCAGTTCTATGCAGAACGGCTCTACAATTCACAGGATATCCGGACGATACTGGATGAATGCGGCTATAGTTCTGTCGAGTTTCATGACCCGATAGTCACAGGCTCCAGGAGGAACCAGGATCTTGGTATGATGGCACGCCGCCTCGTCCTGACGGCATCCGTCTTGAAGGAATGGACACCCCTGAAGAAACAAAGGAAGAAGAAAAAGAAGGTCGTCGTTGTTCTGGGTGACCCGCGTCTCCAGGACAAAATAAAGCCCTCGTGCATATTTGATGAGGACGATTATCTTACAATCGGGCGCCTCAGGGAGGCGCTTTTGGAACTTGGTGAATATGAGTTCACCTATTTCGATAATCACAACTCATTGCTCTCATATCTCCGGCAGTCCGGAAAGAAGGCGGATTTAGTCTTTAATCTTTGTGATGAGGGATATCTGAACGATCCAAAGAAGGAATTGCATGTCCCGGCGGCGCTTGAAATGCTCCTGATCCCGTATACAGGAGGAAACCCGCAGTGCCTTGCATACTGTTATGATAAATCGCTTGTGAGAGGAGTTGCAAAGGAACTTGACATCCCTGTTCCACGTGCATTCGTGATAAATCCCGAGGACAGCTCGTTTATCGAATTTCCGATCCGCTTTCCCGTGATTGTCAAGCCGAATTATGGGGATTCAAGTTTCGGTATAACAAAAGAAAGCGTATGCAGTGATATTGCAGAACTGCAGGAGGCTATATTCCGTCTAAGGAGTGTATCCGGCGACAGTGCCCCGGTTCTCGTTGAGGAGTTTCTGAACGGCGGGGATATCAGTGTCGGGATAATCGGAAACCTTCCGGACAGGTATGAGGTGCTCCCGGTGATAGAGGAGGATTATTCGTCTCTTCCCGAAGGTTACCCCAAGATCTGCGGTTACGAGGCAAAGTGGGATCCACAGTCCCCTTATTCAGGAATCACATCCGTTCCTGCCGATCTCTCCGAAGAAGCCAGGCGTTTCCTTGTAGCAAGCTGCCTCAAGCTCTTCGGAAGGCTCGGGTGCAGGGATTATGCCCGCTTCGACTGGCGTCTTGACTCAAACGGGACTCCCAGGCTTCTTGAAGTAAACCCGAATCCCGGGTGGTGCCGGGATGGTCATCTTGCAAAGATGGCAGAAATTGCAGGAATATCCTATGCCGGAATGCTTGGTATGATTTTAAAGGCCGCAGAAGAAAGGGTATCAACTGAGAATGAAGATTCTGAATAAAAAACCACCATTTTTCCGACAATATTTATCGGATATTAATGCCTGACTATTTCTAAAGATATGACCAGGTACTTCCCCGGCGATGTCGTAATCGCATCGGTGAAACTTAGAGGGCCGGGCGGGAACAAATCCCGCCCCGCAGTTGTTATCGGTGAAGCCGGGAGAAACCGGTTCCTGCTTTGCCCCGTTACCAGCAGGCAGCCTGATGACTGTGATTTCCTGCCGCTCAGTCTGGATAATTTTGAGAAGGGCGGCCTAGATCTCTTTGGGGAGAGCTATGTTCTGGTCTCCGAAGCGGGAATTGTTGAGGGCAGGTATATTCACGGAAAGAGAGGCCGTCTTAGATCGTCCTGTTTTATGCAGGTGTCCGGGAGAGTGAGATTATGAACGGAAAAGGGCCTTCGGACGGAATTTCATTCCGGGAGGTCACCGGCAACGACCTCGAAGCCATGAACCGGCTTGTAAATAATGAGGATATCGCAAGATATCTTGACCTTATTCCTCCTGTGCCGATGTCGAAGACGATCGATTTCTGGAATTTTGCATTAAGCCGGGGTGCGATGTTGTGGTGCATTGTCAGGGGGAATGAGATTATCGGATGTGTCGGCATAGTCCCGGAGGACAGTGACGGCAGGATGTCACATGCAGGGGTTTTTTTCATCTATATACTGAAAGAATACTGGGGCCGTGGTTACGGTGGTCTTGCAGTTGACTATGCACTCACCCGGGCGGAGTGCACCGGATTAAAAAGAATAGAGTGCATAGTCGCCGCAGAGAACCGGAGGGGGAGATCTCTCTATGAGAAGAAAGGGTTCAGGGTTGAGGGAGTGAAAAAGGCCGCTTTCTTCGACGGTGAGGAATATTCCGATGTCTTGATGATGGGCAAGATTTTGTGAGTGGCCTTAGGGTTTTTTGGATCGATTGTTATTCATAGATGGCGATAATTCCCCCTCCCGTTAACCCTCCACCTCATTGCGATAAGTTGCAGTCGGGGATGGGCGGGCATCCCCTTTTGCTCCTGGAGAAGCTTAATTCAATTTTATTCCTCAGATCGAGTGATTATTCCGGCCGAAGGCCGATCACCATTGCGCAAATTCGCGAAGCGAATTTAGCACATGGCTGCCCCGAAGGGGCTTATGCCTCGATTAATTAACCGGGCAAAT
>CAZPHR010000012.1:0-11320 GCA_964586475.1 uncultured Methanomicrobiaceae archaeon | reverse complement strand
GTATTTATGTCAATAAAACAAGGAGATTTTGTAAAAATAAATTATACCGGCAGCGTAGACGGAGAAATCTTTGATACGACCTATGAGGGAGTTGCAAAGGAAGACGGCAGTTATGTAGAGGATAAGTCTTACAAGCCGATCGTTATCTGCGTTGGCGGCAACCACGTCATCCCCGGTCTTGATGAAGATATTTCAGGAAAGGAGATCGGAGTTGAGAATGAAGTCACAATCGTTCCTGAAAAGGCATATGGCGAAAGAGATGACAATCTCGTAAAATCCGTGAATGTAAAGGATTTCAAGGAAAAACCTACTGTCGGAATGCGTGTGACCTCAGAAGGCCGCCAGGGATTCGTAGCAAATGTAATCGGTTCACGTGCAGTGGTCGATTTCAACCACATGCTTGCAGGAAAGACCCTCAACTACAAATATACAATTGAGGGAGTTGTCGAAGACCCTGTAGAAAAGGTAGAATCAATACTTGATCTCTTTACCGGCCGTGAATTCGAGATGACTCTTGAAGACGGCAAACTGACGATTATTTTGCCTCCGGGAATTACATATGACCAGAGATGGATGATGGGCAAAGGAATGTGTGTTCACCAGATCTTTGAATATGTTGATGGCATTGAAGAGATTGAGCTTAAAGAAACATTTAAAAACCCAAAAAAAGATGCTGAACCGGAGCCCGTAACCGAGGCCCCCGAGGCATCAGAAGAGTAATTTAATCCTCTATTTTTTCTTTTGTAGGCGGAGTGGTCTTCACTTTCCAGTAGAAGAATACGATGCCTGCTATTACAAAAGCGAACAGCAGAACTGCACTCCAGAGATTCTCGGCAATGTTGGCTGAAATTCCGGTTCTTATTCCATATATGTCCTCAATGAATCCGAGAATGAGCACTATTATAAAAAAACCGATAACACCGGTAACTGCACCAAGGATAACGCCTGCAACAACCCTTAGAGGATTTGTCTCATCTTTTTCTGTCATTAATGTAAATAACGGCTAATGGTTAATTAATTTTTCATAATTCTGTATTGATAATTCATTTTTATCCGATTGAATACCGGAGAAGAGCTGCAATCCCGCCAAGTGCTTCAAGCTGTTTTCCCGGTTCAAACTCCAGTGACAGGACAACTACTTTTGCACGCATATTTTCTGCCTTATCAAGTAGTGCTGAAACCTGCATATCCCTGATAAGTTCATCGACAACGAGCACTTCCTCGGCAGCTCCGAGATCAACCGCATTGCTCACCTCTTCCAGCCCGTATGCTGCATTTCCACCGGATGAAATTCTTTTTATCAGTTCTTCCATGCATGATACTTCACGCGCAAGCTGGATATCCTCGGAGATCCTGTTCAGAATTCCCTGGCCAATTACCTCCTGTACAGCACCTCTTCCTACCCTGCGTGTATCTGCAATGACACATCCTGAGGCAGTATCCCTGTCTCTTTCCTCTATGTACTTCAGAAAATCATCTTTGATAAAACCGGGTCCGGCAATCACTATGGGGCCGGTAACATTCGACAGACTGGCAAGGATCTCTTCGAAAAAACCGGTTCGCATATCAAGGCCTTCACGCTTACCTGAACCTCCTTTGATCGCTATGAATCTTTCAGGGCCAAACTGGCGTATCCTGAATATTTCCGCCTCGCCCTCCTCTATTGCCACGACATGTACGACACCGGTTACCGACGCCTTTACTGCCCTGTCGATTCTCTCAAGGTCAATTGTTCTCCAGTTCTTAATTACAGATAGTTCAAATCCTGCCTCAAGATTGATGGTATGATGAAAACCAGTATCCGGTCCGTGTTCAATAATTCCGCTGATCCTTAACCTGTTGGCATTATGGTGGAACTCTGTTTTTTCAACTTTTATACCCAGACGTACAGGTTTCTTTTCCATCTTTTCAGGTCTGGCCTTGTCTGTTGCAGAATCAATACTCCTGAATGTCGTGGCAAAGACAAGATCATTTTCCCTGACAAGGTGGCCGATATGCCAGAGGTCGTCGGTATTTTCCGGGAAAAGCCTGATCTCTCCGAATGAATTTTTCATATCGCAGAAATCTGCTTTCATCAGGAGTTCTCCTTTGACAAATTTATCACCTCAGAAATATCTGACCCTCCGGGAGGGACGAAGGCTGCTATACTTTCGGTATTAAGGACTTTCTTCAGATCCTTAAAGTCATCCTCCGGAATTATCTTCTTTAATTCTCTCAATACTTTTTTTGCTGTATCATTCGGTTCGTATTTACCGGGAATCAGGACAATATAATATGCAGCTGTCTTTTTTATAGCACTTTCCGGTCCGCCAATCACTGCAAGTTCGGGTTCGAACTGAAGGCCGATTGCAATCTTTAATCCAATATTCCTGAAATATTTTCTCTCCCCCCTGACAATAAATGCTCCCCGTTTTACGAACTCTCCCGATTCGGCTGTCTTGCTCACCTGTTCGGGTTTTGCCGCATAGACATCACAGTTGAAATGGCCGGCCTTCCAGGCATTTGAGTATGAGGCGGCGAATTCAGCCACTTCATCCCACCTTTCAGTATCACCTTTCACTACAACGACACTTCCCCCATGAACATCGGCATGGACGAAGTAATCATTTCCTTCGAGATATTTCTTGCCGATATCCTCATTGCTCCCGGCATCCCTTCCACCGATTACCAGGACCCCGTCGCTTGTAACAAACCACCTGTATTTATGATACCATTTCTTTTTTTGTGGCTTGTAGTCCTGTTTTTTCCTTTCAGGTTTATCCTTTGGCATGAATCTCTCCATGGCCGCTATTGCACCGGTCTTCTTCTTTTTATATTTTTTTATCTCACCGTAGTACCTGTTTGCATTTGATTCCGGGTTTTCATTAATGAAAATTTTGACAATTTTCCCGCCCGCCATGACATCGACTGCCGACTCTGAGGGATAGATCCTGACAATTGATTTTGCAGCAGGAATAGAACTGTTTTTCAGTGTTTCTTCAATATCCTGCCATGACATTCTGGAACTTGCGTCCTGGAGTATCTCAATAATATTTGCAATGTCCTGGTAATTTTCATATATGGCATCCACTTTTTCCTGGAGTTCTTCTGCCTTCTTTTCAAAGTTTACTATCGCTTCTTTCTGTCTTCTTCTGATAATCTCGGCTTTTGGAAGTTTCTCTTTTTTTGTCTCCTTCTCAGTCGATTTGGGCAGAGGGTAATATACAGACAGTGCCTCGTTATATGTCGGGTAGTATGAAACGGATTTTTCACCCTGCAACAGGAAAGGCCAGCACCCGGAACCGGTGATTACTGCACCGGTATCTCTTGAAAGAAGATCGTTGACTGCATCCAGTATTGTCTCCGGTACTGCTTCAGCCGGACTGAGCGTCTTGTCATAACCTGCGGTACTGCAGACCTCTTCGGCATATTTTCCGCCGAGCATGAAGTCAGATGCAAGTGTCTTTACAAGGTCTTTTTCTGATTTTTCAAGTTTTTCTCTGACACCTGTAATCGTCAGATCTTCGGTTCCTGTTTCGGGGAATATATATTCTGTCCCGGAAACTACCTCTCGTTCCCTGAAATGCTGTCTTTTCAGGGGATTGATGATAATGAAATTTTCATCACACAGTACTGCATTTCCCTCATTGAACAGTTCAAAAACCAGATTGTATTGCTTCTCGCTTTTCCCAATTGTAATAATAAATATTCTTTGAAGTCCGAATTGCCTGATATCCAGAATCCTGCCCCCGCTGATATATTTCCTTAGGAACATTGAGTAGCCAGAGGGATTTGACGGTGCTTCGGGCAGGTTTTCAGACAGATGGGCTCTTTTTCCACATTCAACGATAAAGTTATATTTGGCCTTATCCTCTCCGTTTAGCCTGAAACCAAACGATTCCAGATTGTACTGGTAGACCTTCCCTATCCATAGAGGCAGCCTGTTTTTTATTTCATTGAGCATTGTCCTGATATCAATGCTGCTCATTCCCTGCTGGGTTGCCATTATATACCAAACTACATATTGTCTGAAAACCAAAAAATAATCACTGGTGTCTCAATGACCGGGGATGAAGAATTAAATAACAATATTGAACTGGAGAAAGAAAAAGGACCCTCTGAGAGGGTTGAAGGTCACAGGGAGCGCATGCTCAGGACAGGTGTCGCCTGTTTTATGGGAATGATTACAGGAATACTCTCCTTTGTTGTAATAGGGAATCCTTCAATCCCTCCCGGAGAAGGCCTTTCAATCCTTGGCTGGCTATTTTTACTTGCCGGGATTGTCTTCCAGAAGCATATATTCATGTTGCTGAAAATCGACTATACAAAACTTGGAGGAAAGGACTGGTTCTACCAGGCTTTCATGACATTCGCTTTCTGGTTCATATCATGGACAATCCTTCTTTCATTTCCACTACCCTGATACTTTTTTCTGGTGATTTTAATGAGAATTGCTGTTGTACATAAGGACAGATGTCATTCCAAGAAATGTGGGAAGGAATGTATTATTTACTGCCCCCGGGTCCGCACAGGGGATGAAACGGTAACGATTGGTGAAGATGGAAAAGTCGTGATATCGGAAGAGCTGTGTGTCGGGTGCGGCATCTGCATAAAAAAATGCCCGTTTGGTGCCCTTGATATTGTAACACTGCCTGAAGAACTTGAATTCCCTACACACCGCTATGGGCAGAATAGTTTTGCATTATATGGTATGGCAATTCCTATGGAAGGGAAGGTGACAGGAATTCTCGGGCCGAATGGAATAGGCAAGAGTACTGCCGTAAATATTTTGTCCGGGCAGTTAATCCCGAATCTTGGAGATTTTGAATCCGAACCTTCGTGGGATACAGTTCTTAAGCATTATTCAGGAACTGAACTGTTTGATTATATTCGTACAGTGTCATCCGGTGCTGTTAAGGCTTCAATAAAACCACAGTACATCGATTTCATACCAAAAGTTTTCAAGGGCAATGTTATCGATCTCCTGAAATCAACTGACGAGAGAGGAGTTCTTGAACATTATATAAAAGAGCTTAATCTTGAATCAATTCTTGATCGTGACATCAGCAAGCTTTCAGGTGGTGAAATTCAGCGGATTGCCCTTGCTGCATGCCTCTCGCGTAATGCCGATTTTTATTTTCTGGACGAAATCACTCCTTATCTTGACATATACCAGAGGATGACAGCTGCTAAGTTAATACCGGAAATATCTGAAGAGCGGCCCGTTTTAATTGTTGAGCACGATCTTGCCATACTTTACATGCTTGCAGAGAGTGTTCATCTGGCCTATGGAAAACCTTCAGTTTTTGGAATACTTACACGTCCCAAGGGTGTTCGTATCGGTATAAACCAGTACCTTGAAGGATTCCTGCAGGAGGAAAATGTGAGGTTCCGTGATTATTCCGTCACTTTTGAGACATTTTCTCACACAAGGCAGGTTGTAAGGGAGACGCTGATGTCTTTTCCGGAACTTAAAAAGAATTATGACGGAAAATTTGAACTCAATATAAAGGGTGGCGAGATCAAATGCGGCGAAGTCCTTGGTCTTGTCGGCCCGAATGGTATAGGGAAGAGTACCTTTGCAAAGCTCCTTGCCGGAATTGAGGAGCCTGATGAGGGAAAAATAGAATCAGCAGTTAAAATCTCATATAAACCGCAATATATAAAGACAGATTCAACCGACACAGTTGAATTCCTGCTCAGGAAAACCACCTCCCGGTTTGACAGTAATTTCTATAAACATGAAATTATTGAACCTCTTTCACTGGAATCACTTCTTCAGTCTTCAGTTGACCGGCTGTCCGGTGGAGAACTTCAAAGGGTGGCAATTGCATTGTGCCTCTCAAAAGAGGCGGACATTTACATTCTTGACGAACCCAGTGCACATCTTGATGTTGAACAGCGTATGGTCCTGTCAAGAGTTATCAGGCGACATGCCGAATCTTCAGGCTCAGGCGTTCTGGTAATAGATCATGACATCTACCTGATCGACATGATCAGCGAGAGACTTTTTGTCTTTGACGGAAAACCAGGAATATCCGGTGAGGCTATTGGTCCCATGGAGATGAGAGACGGAATGAACCATTTTTTAAAGGAGCTTAAGGTCACCTTTAGAAGAGATAAAACAGGCAGGCCCAGGATAAATAAACCCGACAGCTATCTTGATCGTGAGCAGAGATCAGCTGGCGATTATTACTATGCCGAAATCTCAAAAACATAAATTTAAGTTAATAAAAAAATAACTTAAATTATTGAAATAACGGTGTAATATGCCTCGAGGGGAGAGACTTACTGATGCTATCAGATATGAAAAGGTGGATGCTCTAAAAAATGATCTGTTCATGTACATCGATAGCAATCCCGAGAAGATAACATCGAACATTCCTGTTTTTTATGGCCATGTGATGTCTGCACTTGATAATGCGTTTCCTGATATTGACAATAATTCATACGACAGTTTTATTGATGCAGTTTCATTTCGTATAATGAGAGCCTGTCCTGATGCTAAAAATGTTCAGTTTGTTGAAAAAATCATATACAATGCTCTCAGGTGCAAGAAAAAGAAGTCCGGAAGGGCAACTCTCAGAATACTTTCCGGCATCAAGATGATGGATGTGGGAAAATACAGGGAAGCCCTTGATTATTTCAGTGAATACTGGAAGTATGATGCCCGTATCGGAATGTATTCTGCTTACTGCTATTATGCCCTTTCTGAAAATGACAGAAGGAATCTGCTTGGTGAAAAGGATGATCGCCCTACACGCTTTGAGCTTCAGGCAAGAGAGACTCTTCTGAATATGGCAGGGGTCGGGCCGTCGGTAAACCGTCTTAAACAGCTTGATATAAAAGACACAGAGTCCATGGATCGTGCTTTCTGGCTGATGATAAAAAAATCTCTTGAGTGGTTCCCGGCAGAGAGATGGTTCCTGAAAATAGGGATTGAGAAAGCAAAAAATGATGGCAATGATCTAAAAAGGTCACAGCTTCTTGCATATGCGGTTGAGCGTTTCTACAATGATCAGGATTTCCTCAGGGAAAATTTCTACCTTAAACTTGAAAAAAGAGACGGGGGCGGTGCAGCAGGGATTGTCAAGCAGATGATCCAGCAGAACCCAAAGAGCCTGGAACCATATTATTACGGTATAAAACTGTCACTCCTTTCAAACAGTAAGAATTCATATAATGAGTTTAGGGAAAGTGCCCTTGGAAAAGGAATGCCCAATTACCTTATACAATTGTTTGATCTGGCAATATTTGTTATGAGAGACGAACAGCGTGAGGCGAAATTACAGTTTAAACAGTTAAAAAAGAGGTTCAAATCATTGAATTTCTACCTGATAACAATTGATTATCTTATGGGGGACATATTTTCTGAAGATAATGATGAAAGGCGTAAATTATCGAAGAATGCCTTTTTTGAATCCCTGGACAAGTACGCGATGCAGGTAATAAAAATCCAGGAATAATCTGTATTTTCTTTCAATTGTTTTTCAAATCATACATGTTAGTATTTTGATAATTTCAGATGAGGTATGCCAGGTCCCCGAGAATGGTGGGTCCTGTAGCAGACGTCGATGGCTTCAACTCAATAGATGAGATCGCGACAAACTCGGGCTCTACATAGTAGCCAACTGTATCCTTTGATGCAAACCACCACCTGCCTTTATCGTCAATAAATACTGTACTGATATCGTTCCCGGAAAGTCCTTCATATCTTGTGATATGTTTACAGACTTCACCTTTATTCCAGCAAAATATTCCAAAATCTGTTCCGATTACATATCTGCCGTCTTTTGTTACTGCAACATCAAGGATCTTATCTGCATCAGGCGAGAGGTCACCAATACTAAAAACATGTGATGATCCTTTAACTCCGGAATAATGAACGACGTCAGTTTTGTTGAAAAAAAGAACTCCTCCTTTTGGATATGAAACAATCCTGATCATATCTTCTGTGATAAGAGGATCAGAGATCTTTTTAAAGGTAATATTTTCAGGATTCCCCTTAAAAGTAAACTGGCCGTCTGATACAGATGCCACATAAAGCCTGTCCTTGGAATAATCGACTTCAATGTCGTTTATATGATTACCTGTAAGGCCTGTTTCCTCCCCGGGCCGAACCCATGTAAAACTGCCGTCAAGGTAATAGAAAATACCTGAATCACCGGTTGCAATCCACATTATTTTTCCCTGGCGCTTCAGTTTGTTGATTGATACATCAAACAGTATTCCGTCGGGCTGGCGGATTGTGAAAGGTTTTGAATATCCGTTATAGATCTGAAGTCCGTTGCTGTATCCAAGCCAGAGGTTGTTTAAATAGTCATATTCAATTTCCAGGACATAATCATCCAGTGGTATCCCTTCCAGATAACCTCTCCTGTCTTTTGGCAGTGCATGAAGTATCTCCCAGTTTTCACCATCATAAATTGAGATGCCGTTTGTAGTTGCAAATATCACTCTCTCATTTGTTCCGTCAATGATGTCCCGGATATCAGTTGTACTTACAGAATCGGCATCCGGCCAAAACTGAACGAGTCCTGCTGAGACTGGTGAAAAAAACAAAATTATGGTAAGAATAATTAATGTCAGATATTTAAACATGAACCGTCTGCCCGCCTGACGACAATAATCCCGTTCTGGCCCGGGTCGTACATTATTGATCTTCCGACATTTCCGCCGGTATCCTCACCTTCCAGTGGGATATTATACTGGCCGAGAGTCTCTTTTATTGCTGCAATATTCCTGCCGCCGATATCGAGGTTCCCCTTGAACTGCTTGAACATACTCGATCCTCCGGCAATTTTTGCAATAATATCTCTTTTATTGCTCCCCTGGTTTTTTAATTCTTCCAGTAATGTTGGTACAGCCGTATCTGCAAATTTTCCGGGCCTGTCCATCTTTTCATTACTATTTGGAAGCATTACGTGGGCAACTCCTCCAATTGATTTTCTCTTATCGTAGAGCACTATGGCTATACATGATCCAAGGCCTATTGAAGTCATAACAAAACTTCCTACCTTAAATTCGCCAATCCCAATATTTGTACCCCTGATTTCGGGTTTTTTTGATGGCTCCATCTTTTATCTCAACCATTAATATATTATGATATAATCTTTTCCAGTAGTGAGAGTATAGTATTCAGGGTATTTTCATCCGGAAGCATAACAATAGTGCTTTCTATGTCATGCGTCATTGATTTTAATTCGGTTTTAAATAATATTATTTCGTTTATATCAACTGCGACCTGGGCAACGACGCTTTCAAATGCTGCATGTGACATATCAATTGCAATTGCAGGGGGAGATGGAAGCATTACAACACCAAGCAATGTTGCAGTAGCATCCAGGAACTGGGATACCATGATATTTCCCACTTCCAAAAGGGCGCTCTCATCCATTTCATTTAGTTCCCTGTCGGTATCATTTGAGCCCAGCATGGTATTTGTAAGATTGATGGCAGATTCTTTGGGAATATGCAGAATTACATATCCTCCGGGACTTATCTCACCCTGAATCTCAAATACCACAAGTGCTGCGATTTCATCACCAAAATGTTCGGAAATATCAGAGATATCAATGACTTTCGCCTCAGGGACAGTCATATATATCTCGGACATCAGCATTGTTGATAGTGAAGTTGCAGCGTGCGATGCACCGATATTTCCTAATTCTTTCATTGCGTCTAATTGTGCTTCGGTTAATTCCATCTGTAATTCTCCCTGATTTTCATATTATCATAGTATTGACATCCAGTATAGGAACAACATCTCCGTCTCCGGGTATGGTTACTCCCCCTACTCCGGGGCATGTTCCGATAATGTTGCTTACTGGTTTGACAACGATCTCCTGCTGACCTTCGACAACGTCTACAGGAATACAGCATTTCGATCCCTGGTACTGTAAAATTACAATTATACCACTTGGCTGTGCCTGGCCGAACATTTCATCCAGCCTGTGAAGTTGTAACACCTCATCCCGTAAGAGTATGCCTTCACTTTTACCAATTCTGTTTATATTTTCTAAATTGATTTTTGCGACTTCAACAACAGCATTTATTGGTATTGCACACCTGCGGTTGTTTATCCGCACCATCATAACTTCAATAATCGCCATTGTAGGTGGCAGGGTAAGTGTAAATGTAGACCCTTCACCTTCAACAGATTTCACTTTAATGGAACCCTTTAGCGATTCAATTGCACTTTTTACAACGTCCAGGCCCACTCCCCGGCCACTGATGTCGGTAATTACTTCTGCAGTCGAAAAACCGGGGAGGAAAAGCAATCCCGGGACCTCTTCATCCGGAAGATTTTCTGCTTCCTCTTCTGATAAAAGTCCTTTTTCAATGGCTTTTTTAAGAACTGTTTTCCTGCTTATTCCTTTTCCGTCATCTGAAAGCTGAATTACCACATTGCCCTGATCACGGAATGCTGAAAGTGTTACTGTGCCTTTTGGATCCTTTCCTGCAGCAACCCTGACATCCGGTGTTTCAATACCATGGTTTACTCCATTTCTTATCAGGTGAAGAAGAGGGTCTCCAAGACCATCAATAACACTCCTGTCGAGTTCTGTTTCACCACCGGTCATTATGAACTCGACCTCCTTGCCATCGTGATGAGCGACATCCCTGACAACCCTGGGGAATCTGTTGAAAATATGGTTTAACGGGATCATTCTGATATACATCGTCAGATTCTGAAGGTCGGATATTGACCTGCTGACCATATTCAGTGCTTCATCCATCTCTTTAATCTGGTGTTCTTTTGCAATCTGCTTCAGGCGTCCTCCGTTGATTACTAAATCTTCAACCAGGTTCATCATCTGGTCAAGGCGGGATATGTCAACCCTGAGGTTCTTTACTTCTCTTTTTTTGCTGCTATCCCTGTTTTTATCTCTGGCCGGGGTCTCTTTTTCTCCTTCCGGGGTTTTTGTTTCTTCTTTCTTTAACTCCACGGTTTCAGCATCTTCAGACTGAATTTCTAATTCGGGAGTGCTGATTTCCTCAATTGCCTCTGGTGATTTTAGATCTTCCGGAGCAGTCTCTTCCTTAGAAGAGAGCTCCGGATTATATGGTTCTATCTTTACACTTTTTATCTCTGTACCATATGCATTGTTCTGGATCTTTGATTCGGGCTCTTCACTTGAAATGATTATCTCAAAAGAATCCTTTATATCACCGGAATCGATCTCTTCGAGTGAAGGGGATGTTGATATGATGTTTCCAAGCTTTTCCAGATTCTGGATGACAATCATCGCCCGGACGTCTTTCATACCACATTCAGGTTCTATAGTGATAATTAACCTGTATTCCGGCCTCTCGTTGAACCTTCAGATTCCCCTTGCGG
>CAZPHR010000011.1:7367-11587 GCA_964586475.1 uncultured Methanomicrobiaceae archaeon | reverse complement strand
ATCCCAGACGGTCTACGGCGATGCAACGATTAACCTCCCGCTCATAGTTGCAGCGACACTCGAAAGGCTGGAGGGAAAGAGATGACCGAGCTTATACTTGCACTGGATGTGCTCACAAGGGAAGAGGCTCTCTCATTGGCGGAGAAGACCGCCCCATATCTTGATTCGATAAAGATAGGCTATCCCCTGATCCTGGGTGCGGGGATGCACGTAGTACAGGAGATTGCGTCCTTCGGGCTGCCCCTGATCGCAGACTTCAAGGTGGCCGATATCCCCAATACAAACAGGCTCATCGCCGAGCATGTCTTTCAGGCGGGATTTTCGGCAATAATCACACAGGGGTTTACAGGAAGCGACTCGGTAGAGGCATGCGTCGAGACCGCACGGGATTATGGCGGAAAATGCTACGTGGTATCCGAGATGAGCCACCCGGGCGCCCTGGAGTTTCTCTCAGGAGAGAATGCCGTAAAGATTGCAGAGATGGCGGTCGCCTGCGGTGCCGACGGGATCATCGCACCTGCAACAAGACCTGAGCGTGTAAGGGTCCTGAGAGAGATTATTGGAGACAAAAAGATCCTGTCACCCGGTGTCGGTGCACAGGGCGGAGATGCCTCGGAGATTGCGCCCCTTATAGACGGAATGATCGTCGGCCGTTCGATATACAACGCGGAAGATCCTGCAAAGGCTGCAGAAGAGTATTCTTTCGTCCGCCGATGATGAGAAGACCCGTTCTGATGCATAATGCAGATGACGAACCCTATGAGTCGCCTGAGGCGAAATAAAAAATCAATTTTCATCCGGATTTAGTATGTCCTGCGGTCTCAGTTCTTCCCGGGGGAGAACTATTTAAAAGCCACAGGATAAGATATTCGGATTTATAAATTTATCTCATAAACAGGGGTATATATCTCCTTTAATTTTCAAACCGCATCCAAAACAGTTATTTACTATCCTTCAGATGACTAATGCATGATATGGAGCGAGGAACAGCTGGAACTTGCAAAAAAATATAAATCCCTTGAAGATATACCGGAAGAAAACCGGAGATACAAGTGCCATACATGCCACTTTGTCGTCGACGAAAGCCCGTGCCCCAGCTGCGGAGAAACTCATCTCGAGATCATGTGCCCTCTCGACCACTGCGGCTGTTCACATGATATAATCGAGAAGATAGAGTACTGCCCGCTCTGCGGCCAGCCGGTGTGTCCCGAATGCGGCTCTCACGATGTCTCCCAGGTCTCACGCGTTACAGGTTACCTTGCAGACGTTGCAGGCTGGAATCTGGGGAAACAGCAGGAGCTAAAGGACAGATCACGCTATACAATTGCATGAGATACCATTATTCAAACAATACTCTTTTTATCCGCGGTAATTTCAGGGCGGCAAGCACCGGCGTTTCCGGGGGGATCAACGATGTCCGCACGATTATCAACAGCACCGTTCCGCGGAACTTCCGGCATAGTGACCCGGCGGAATATATCCTTGATATCGTCGATAAGAAGGGTTATGGGGATGACGACTTCTTCGGTCTCCTTACCGCTGTAAGAATGAAGGATCTCTGTATCTTCTCCTGCGGATATATAACAGCATTTATCACCGCCGGCGTTACAAACCCGAACCCGCAGGGGCCCGGAACAATAAACATCATAATACACTCGCGCCGGAGCATGCCCGACAGCGCGATGCTCGAGATGATCAAGACAGTCACCGAGGCAAAGACAGCCGCACTCTTCGGGATGGGATACGACTTTACGGGGACCACCACCGATGCAGTCGTTGTCGCTTATGATAAAGACGCCACAGAGAGCGCCGGTATATACTGTGGAACTTTTACAGGGCCGGGGAAGAGGGCATATGAATGTGTCAGGATGGGGGTCAGGGAGGCCATCCTGAGAAACCAGTCAGAGATAGTCAGAAACAAGCCGTCCTTCTTTATATACAGCACAATCGGCGGGCCACACTGGACTGAGTGGTCAGCAAAGTCATGCGAATACTATCCCTGCCACTTCAGGGGGCAGGCCTGCGATTTCTGCTTCTGCCCGTTCTACCCCTGCCGGGATGAAGAGCTTGGAGAATGGATTGAGTCTTCATCCGGGGATAAGGTATGGGCATGTACAGGCTGTCTGCTGCTCCATCACCCTAAAGTTGCCTCTTTCCTTAAGAAAAATCCGGATGCGGACATAGAAGAGATTAAAAAATTTGCAAAAAATAAAGAGAAGGACCTTAAGGGATGAAATTATCCTTCGGCCCGGCCCGTTTTTGATTATTCTTCGATACCAAGTGCCTCAAGCAGTTCGGGCAGAGGTATACCATGCCCTTCTGCAGCCTGGCGGATTGTCTCTCCGCTGGCAAGTGCGCATCCTACGCACCCCATACCAAATCTCATCAGAATTTCTGCGGATTTTGGATTTTCCTGCAAAAGTTCGGTTAAAAGACTGTCAGCTGTTAATACCATTATTCTATTTTATGCCTCTCATTGTTTTTAATAAATACTGATTTGCACCATGACGATGAAGCCGTGATCGTATACTTTCACACCACAGAGCGGAGATTAAATATCACTCAGGTACCGATTACTAACTGGAGATGTTTTATTATGGACATAGATCCGCAGATGACAGAAAGAATCTCCTTATTAATCAAGGAAAAAGGCGTTCTTGTAGAGAATGATAAGATTGAATCGAAGCTGAAACTCCTCACGGCCGACTTCGGCATAGCCCCCGAGGAGGCCGAGAAGATGGTGACAAACGAACTTCTGCGTGAACACGGGTTAACCCCATCACAGCAGTCATCTTCGTCTTCTTCGCAGCAGATAATCCCGATATCCGGTGCATCACCGGGTGACTGGGTGACTGTCGAAGGAAAGGTTGTATCCCTCTCTTCTCCCCAGTCGGAGGCAATTGCCCAGAGCGGCATACTCTCGGATGAATCAGGAGCGATCAGGTTTATCGTGTGGGCAAAATCCAATGCGCCCACACTTGAAGAGCGTAAGTGGTACAGGTTCGAATCGGCAACCGTCGACGAATACAGGGGTGCGCCCAGCATGAAGATTCATTCCGGAACCACCGTCTCGCCGGTAGATGAAGAGAAGACCTTCATGCCGTCACCGGTTCAAATCTCCGAACTTAAACCAGGGGTATCGACAGTCAGGGCAAAGGTGATGCAGGACTGGGAACCAAGGCACGAGAGGATGTTCCAGTCCGGCCTTCTCGGGGACGAATCGGGAACAGTAAGATTCGTGACCTGGAAGGAGGACAGCAATGTCCGCCTCGAAGCAGGAAAGGTGTACAACATCTATTATGCCGGTGTGGACGAATTCCAGGGAAGGCTGTCCCTCAACCTGACCGGTGCGATGATCCTTGAGGACGAAGGTGCGGTTATCGAGGTGGCATCAGGCAATATGAAGCTCTCCGGAGCATTCGTTCACATGGGTGGCGGAACAGGCCTCATCAAGCGCTGCAAGGTCGAAGGGTGCAACAGGGCCTTATCAAGGCAGAACTACTGCCCTGTTCACGAGATCCAGAATGACTTCCGCTATGACCTCAGGATAACAGGTGTTGTAGACGACGGACAGAAGGCATCCAACGTCCTGATACAGAGAGAAGAGGCAGAAAAGCTCACAGGGATCACACTCGATTCGGCCATAGAGATGGCTGAGAACAACCCGCTCGGATTCGACGATGTTACCATGAAGATGCAGGAGACTCTCATCGGGAGATATGTCGAATGCCAGGGCAGCGATATAGACGGTACGCTCCTGGTAAAGGGCTGTTCCCCAGTCAGTTATGATTCTTCCCGCCATGCGGAACTCATCAACAGGGCTTCCGTTTCACCCGAAGGAGGTGTTCAGGCTTGAGCAAAGGGGGATTTTCAAGACCCGCGGGTAGGTTTGTCCGGGAACCTGCAACAAGGATCTTCGCAGCTGAACTCAGGGAATCCAGGCCCCAGTTCAGAGACGGCTATGACGAGAAAAGCCCGAGTTTCATTCTTCTTCCTACAGGAGAGAGATGCAACAGGATCTTTGTCTGCGGAGAGGTCACCCAGAAAGAGAAGAGAGGTGACCAGAATACATTCTACACTGCAAGGCTTCGTGATCCTTCAGGAATCTTCTTCTTAAACGCCGGAAGCTACCAGCAGGAGGCGATGCAGCAGATGGCAAAGATCAACCAGGGAGATTTCGCCGCAGTTGTGGGAAAGCCGGGAATACGCGAGACACCTGA
>CAZPHR010000011.1:0-7357 GCA_964586475.1 uncultured Methanomicrobiaceae archaeon | reverse complement strand
TACTGTCAGGGTCGAAACCATAACCCACGTAGACAGGGATACATACCTTACATGGATCGACGACACCGCCACACAGACACTTGACAGGCTGGAGAGTTTTGGGAGCACAGACGATTCGAAGAAAGCCTCTGAGTTCTATAACACATCTACAGAGCACTACAGGCGTATAGTCTACGAATCGCTGGTGGCAGCAGACATCTGATATAAAACAACAGAAACAGCTTTCATCCTGTTTTTTTCGGGAATCACTTTGCGTTCCCGTAAAACCAAATCAATTTTTATAATGCCCAGCATCTATTATATTTACAATTCAGGACACAATTATTAGAATAATTTATCTATGTCCGTGTAATCCGGCAATATAAGGAGTTCAGCACATCATATGGTTTCAAAGAGGGAGACTGAAAAAAAAATCAGGGTTCTGGCAGATTACCTCAGGGTCAATCCTGAAAAGATTACACTCTCCAAAGGAACACTGTACTCATTTAAGGCATTTTATTATGGCCCGAACAGGGCATACCTTGTTCTTTCGGATATAGAAGCAAATGTCGCTGCAAGGAGGGCGATTATGAGCAGACTCTGGGTTATCGCTCTTGAATCGGTGTTCAGCTATTTTGATATAGGCTGCTACCCCACAGATGCCCTTGAAAAGCTCTCCCACGACGATATAAGGAAGATCAACTCCGGTCTTGAAACCCTCTTTGAAAAGACATGCGGTATCGAGATCCTTGCGGAAAAGATGCTTGCACTCGGCAACAGGGCAAATATCCTGGCCGATTATGATCAAAAAGAGAACCTTCACGAAGATTATTACATATACCGGCTCTTCTGACAGTTAATTAAAATGTAATAACAATACAAAAAAAAAATTCAACATTTATAAATATGCAAAAGAGAAGAACACTCAATATATAATAAAAGGATCTTAGATCATCCTTTTCCGAGTGGCAGATATGGAATTAAACGACATAATTAAAATCCTTAAAAGGGCAATCGAAGGGGACCATTCCGTCAGAATTGACTCCGAAGCCTGTAAAGATCCTGAGTTGAGAGAACTTTCAGAGACAATCAATACTGCAATTGAATTCCTTGTAGACTGCAAGAACACGACCGACAATGTCCAGATGATGATCGCGCAGAACCCGATGCCAATCGTCGTCATAGACAGCAATTTGAATCTAATTGATGCGAACCAGGCATATGCTGATCTAATGGAAGTCACAATCGCAGAGGCTCTCTCAGCAGACAAGTCAATATACACAGCAAAGACAATCAAAGGAGACGGTCCAGAAAAAATCTTTGTGCTGAGGAAAAAAACAGAATCCGAACTTGAAATCACACTTAAAAACGGGAGTATAAAGTACGTTGAGCAGTACGGGGTCCCTCTCATCGATGGAAGCAACAATGTAAACATTGCGATGTTAGTCTTCTGTGATATTACAAAAGAAAGAGAGGAAGAGAAAGAAAACGTTAAAAATTTGAAAAAGATCGAGGCTCTTCAGGAACGTTCGGAGACGATCGTCCAGCAGAACCCGATGCCGATCCTCCTCTGTGACAAGGAGATGAATATAAGAGTGGTAAATCCTGCATATTCCAGCCTCTCCGGAATTAAGCCAGAAAAACTGACAAAAATGTCCCTCAGGGACTTCAAGGTTCTTGAACAGAAGGGAGAGGGAATAAAGCATATCTTTGAGACAAAGCAGAGAAGTTTTGGCGAAGTCACCGTAGAATTTCCTTTAGGTGTTAAAATCCTTGAACAGTACGGAATTCCTATCCTCAACTCAAAAGGAGATATCGCAAGCCTCCTGATCGTATACAATGAGATTACCGAGGTCAGAAAGAAGGAGGCCGAAGTCCTGAAGCTGATGGAAGAGCAGAGGGAGAAGGCGGAACTTCTCGAGCAGAGCACCAGGGATATCGGCAAAGGGCTAAGGGCCATAAGCGAAGGTGATTTCACTGTCCTCGTGGAGATGAGGGAGAATGACCCGCTTGAGGAGCTCAAACACGATTATAACAAGGCGATCGAGGAGAGCAGGACAATCTTCGGCGATGCCATCAAGGCGATGATCGATGTCGAGTCATATATGAGCGACGCCAACCACAGCACAGGAGAGGTCTCAAAGGCATCTGAGCAGGTAGCGGTCAGCAGCCAGAAATCCGCCGAACTTACAAGGGGCCTTCTCCGTGCGATGGAGGAGATTAGCCGGCAGATATCGGATATGTCTGCATCAAACGAGGAGATAGCAAGCACTTCACAGGAAGTCCTTAATGAAGCAGGCAGGGTCACCCAGATGGGCAGGGAGGCAGAGGAGCTCGGACGCCAGGCCACAACCAAGATGGAAGCTGTGATGAAGATAACAAATGACAGTGTAATTGAGATCGAGGACCTGAACAACGAGTTAAAGGAGATCAACAACGTTGTCAAACTTATTAATGAGATAACCAACCAGATCAACATGCTTGCACTCAATGCGGCAATTGAGGCGGCAAGGGCCGGGGAACACGGAAGGGGTTTTGCCGTTGTCGCCGGAGAGGTCAAGAATCTTGCAACTGATGCAAGAGAGGCCACATCAAAGATCGACAGCGTCATAGAGAATATCCAGAAGGCAAGCCTTGGAACTGTCGAATCCATAAAGTCTGCCAACACCGAGGTGACCTCCGGTGTTGAGAGTGTGGCCTCAACAATCGAAGCCCTCAACAGGATCGTTGACGGTGCCGGGCATGTAACTGTAAACATGGGTGAGATTGCACATGCAATTGAAGACCAGGCAAATACGGCCAACACGGTTGTAAGTGAGACCGAAAACAGCACAGGCCTTGCCGGGGAGGTCCAGAACGAGATCGACGATCTTGCCGCACTCTCGCAGGAGACAAGTGCATCGGTAGAGGAGATTGCAAGTGCCATTGACGAGGTCACGGGGCTTGCAAAACAGATAAAAGATACTTTAAACCAGTTAAAAGTGTGATTTGAGGAGAGAGATGTCAATGACTGCCATTGATGTAGTAGAATTTGAGATAAACAACGAGCATTATGCACTCGATATCGGCCTTACAAGAGAGATCGTAGAGATGGTACAGATTACCCCTGTACCGAGGTCCCCGCCCCATATCGCCGGGATCATCAACCTCAGGGGTGAGATTACCAACATCATCAACCTGAACAATATACTGGGCCTGCCCGAGAAGGATATAAAGGACAAAGAAGAGCACAAGATAATCGTTCTGGTCCCGGATGCGGCGGAGGGATCAATTGTCGGTATAATCGTTGATGCAGTTCATTCCGTTCTCCAGATATCGGAGAAAGATATCGAACAGATCAGCGGGGGCCTTTCAAATGAGGCCTATGTAAAAGGCATAATCAAAATCGATGAAAAAGAAAGTGAAAACCAGGAATCAGAAAAGGGAGATCATAAAAGACTGATTATATGGCTTGATATCTCCCAGCTTCTGCAGGATCTGCTCGCTTCAACTAAATAAACCACCCTCATTCTTCTTTTTTATCAGATATTTCTTCATTCTGCCGGAATACCTGCCCATCAACCCGCCGGCTACAGATGTTACAAGCACCATAACTGCAACCGTTCCTGAAACCAGGGGAGAGCCAAAGGTGGCTGCGATTGCGAGAGAAAACTCTCCCCTTGCAGTTGTCTCGGACCAGATCTCAATTCCTGAAAGATAATTTTTATGCATCGCCTTTCCGATAATGAGAGATGATGCCAGCTTGCTGATTACTGCAGCAATTGAAATTAAAACCACTTCAGCAAATGGAAAACCGCCGGAAAGATCCACTGATATTCCAAAGAATACGAAGAATATGACCAGAAATACATCCCTGAATGGTTTTGCATGTCTCTCAAGCACTTCGGGCTTCGTTAAAGAGAGAGCGGATCCAAGTGCGATTGCAACAAGAGTTGCAGGTATACCGAGTAAATATGCAACCGCCCCTGCAGCGATTATTGCAGTAAATGTGAAGAGCAGCCCGAGATCCTCGTACCTCTCAAGCACCTGACGGATATTGCTGCTGAAGAGATAGCACAGGATAAAAAATGCGCATATCAACACTATCGCAGTAGTTATTATAGCAGCTGCCGGTTTTCCTCCTGATGAAAGAAATACAATAATCAGGAGCAGCATAATATCCTCAAATACCATTATCCAGAGGATTGTATCGGACTCCGGGGCCGCAAGTTTCCTGTTCTCTATCAGGGAGGCGACCGCCATCGCCGAACTGCTTATGTAGAAGGCACAGGCGATTACGATTGCATCGGTTACAGGAAAGCCTGCGAGCAGTGCCACTGCATAACCGGCCAGTATGTTGATTCCAAGGTCAATCGTCCCCGAAAGTATGAAAGAGCGTCCCTGGCCGTATATCTCATCGGGACGCAGCTCAAGACCCATCGTAAAGAGGAGGAACAAAAGGCCGGCCTCTGCCAGAAAGTCCGAGACCTCACTCTGCCCGACAATTCCAAGCCCTCCGGCACCAAGCAGGAGACCTGCGATCATATATGCAGGTATCGGCGGAAATTTCGCCTTCTTCGATATTCCTGCAAATACCAGGCATACAAGGAGAGCTATTGCAATGCCTTCAATCATTTACCTGACGAACTCCTCCTCAAAACTTTTCATCTGTTCAGGGTTGCCGATTACCAGGACTGAATCGCCCCTTTCAAAGACAAAAGTAGCTGACGGGTTGATGATGCTCTCCCCCTTCCGGCTGACGGCAACGATTGTCACACCGGTACTTTTACGAATATTTAAGTCTGAAATTGCTCTCCCCGCAGTCCTGTCTCCGAGCTTGTAGGTATGCATCTTTATCTTCAGATCGGCAAAAGAAGAGAATACCATGCAGATCTCCTCCTCCTCGGTCTCAAGTATTGCACCGGTGAGCACATTGCCGATTCTTCTTGCCTCGGGAGGAGTAAGGTCTGCTGAACAGTAGTCGCCGTCTCCTGATCTTACATACAGCTGGACGCCTTCGTCTTCCATGTAAACGATAGAGACCCGGTCACCTTCTTCGGTATCTAGTTCGTATTTAGTCCCGATTCCGGGCATATCACGGGATACAAATGACATTGAGAATTCTTTGGTCCTTTATCTGATATTTATATTCCCCACAAACCGTCTTTTTTGGATTCGATTGAAATTGAAAAATTTTAACAGTTCTTAAAGAAAGGTTATCTTAGGACAGAATATGGTGAACAGATGAAGGAAAAGCCACTCAAAGCCTCTGATATTGCAAAAATTGCCGGGATCTCAGGGAGCGAGATGAAAAGGATCACTGAAAATTACGATACGGTAATCCCGTCAAGGCTGCTTGGGCGTGTGAAACTCTATGAACAAAAGGCAGCGGGCGTAATTGAAAAGATTTCATCTATGGAGTCCTCCGGAAAATCTCCGGAGGATATCATCAGGGAATTCGGCGGTAAGATAACAAAAAAGAGCACAAGAGAGAGGGGCGAAGAGAAAATCAGGAAGAACCAGGTCCCGGGTAGCGGCGGGAAAAAACAGACTTCGATATCGAAAAAAAGCACAGTACCTCCCCCACGGACAGCCGGTGCAACCCCGGGGGCTGATGACAGGACAGCTTTCCTTGAGCTGAAGCTTACCAAACTGACAAACAGGGTGGAAAAACTCGAAAAGGAACTCGAAGACGGGAAGAGAGCAAGAACAGAGGAAAGAGAGGAGATCATGAAGCTTCTCGCCGGCATCTCCGATAAGCTCAATACAACAGGAGAGTGGATCGATTATTTCGACGGTGCATTCGACGAATTTTCCTCCCGGCAGGATGAGTTCAATGCAGGTACAAGAGAATGGATAGACTATACTGAAGGAGAGATCGATCTCCTGAAGATGCCTTTCTGGAAGAAGAAGAGATGATTAATCTTACTGAAGAGGCATTTGCTTCGGAAAATTTCGAAGCCATAAAAGAGTATATATCTGAAAAAACACAATAATGGGCTGATAAAGGAGGATCAGAGTATGAAAAAGGCATATTGTTTTGCAGCTGTTCTTCTCCTGGCGGCATTCCTTCTCTTTGCAGGGTGCACCGGGACATGTATACAGATGCTGTATGATGATGACAACGGAAAGACGGTCGAAGTCCAGAAGGGCTGCGAGATCAGGGTCGAACTCTCCGAGAACCCGACAACCGGATACACATGGCAGCTCAGCGCTCCTGGCCTGACACCTGTATCAGACGATTACTATCCTGACAAGGTTGCAGAGGGCATGGTAGGAAGCGGCGGTGTTCATGTATGGACATATACCGCAGACAAGACAGGCATATTTACCATAGAGGGTATATACAAGCGCTCCTGGGAAGAGACATCAACAGATGACACGGTCTGGGAAGCAACCGTTGTCGTAAAATAAACCCTTTTTTTAAACTTAATTCTGTTTATATCCGGCGAATTTAAAGACATTTTGCTTCAATCCATCTATTCCGGCGGATTCTTTTCAAAAATAATATTAATCGATCAATCCAATTCAAAGTTCATGAACAAAAGAGTTCTTAGTATTCTGGTGATTATTGCTGCAATTCTGGCAGTCGGAATTGCCGGCTGCACAGGAAGCGAATCAGTGCAGGACAGTACGGTTCAAACCGTTGATACAACTCCTGCCATAAAAGAACAGGAGAGTAAAGAGGTCCTGATTGTCGGAATAGATGGTCTCTATCCACCCTTTTCATATATTGATCAAAATACGGGAGAACCCACAGGTTTTGATGTAGATTCCATGAGATGGATTGCCGAAGACCAGGGATTAGAGATTGAATTCCAGGCTGTAGCATGGGACGGAATCATACCGGCACTCCAGGCAGGAAATATCGATATGGTTTACTCCGGCATGACAATTACAGAAGAGCGTGCAGAGAAGGTCAACTTCACGATACCCTACTGGACTGTAAACCAGGCGATTGTCGCAAAAGAGGATTCTACAGCAACAGTTGAAGAACTCCAGGAAGGAAAACTCATAATCGGAACCCAGAGCGGCTGTACAGCATACATCTGGGCTGACGAAAACCTTGTCGAGACGGGAATCATGCCCGCAGACAGCCTGAAGGCATATCCTGATATACTCAAGGCAGTAGAAGATGTCGTTTCCGGACGTGTCGATGTTGCAATGTACGACAGCACGGTAATGAACGATGTCATCGAGTCCAAGCCGGTTGTAAAGATCGGTTTCATCGAGACGAATGAACAGTTCGGAATTGCTGTAAGAAAGGACGATGTGGAACTTCTCGAAAAGCTCAATACAGGACTTGGGAATCTTATGAATAGTGAGGACTGGGACATGCTTATTGAGAACCGTAGCTATTGTTGGTTCCGCAACCGATATTACAAAGCATAAAAAGGCT